>NZ_VPBQ01000020.1:0-45358 GCF_013418635.1 Acinetobacter sp. YH12131 | reverse complement strand
TGAGCCATGATCAAACTCTTCAGTTAAAATCATTTTGAAGTTTTAATCTAAACTTCCAAATCTGGCTCATCAATTTTCTGACTTAAATTTCGCTCAAATAAACTTCGAGTAATTTAAACCAATCAATTAATGAAATATATTCGATCAATCAATCAGTAAAAATCCACACAAGTTGTTCTTCATAATCTCTTAATGATCTTAATTTCTGCCTCGTCAGCAGAAATTTTAACGCAAAACACTTCTAACAACTTAATTTTGTAAGCTAAGTTCGTAGGCTGTTTCGCGTCGGGATGGGTGCATTCTAGGGGATTTCAAAATATTTGCAAGCCCCAAATTATAATATTTTTCACGTATGTAGTTTTTTTCTACAGAAATGCTTGGTTTTTTTATTTTTTAGCTATTTTTTCATCAAATTTAAATAAAAACTCCCATCTACAAAGTAAATAGGACTTTTTCATCCATACTTTTGTGGACTCAAATCGGTCAAGTTTTGCAGGCTGTAATCAAAGATTATCAATGTCTACGATTCTTTTCGTCTTGTGACATCTAAAAATTTTACATTTCAGTTAAAAGTGCTTTTTGCATGATCCCCAATCATATTGATACATACGGCGTGCATTTATCATTTATTTTATACCTATGTAGTGGTTTTACCGCGAATTAAAAGTTGGTGCTCAGCATTTGAATTAGCGAGTTCTAGTTGACCAGCCTACTTCTCTATTCAACAAATATGGTTCGATGCATCTATATGCACCACTTACAAGAGGGTTTTTCTTATAAAAGTAGCCTTAAAATTCAAATCAGGTTTTAAAAACTTCAATAGACTTCTTGCGTTCGTTAAATTTTCAAATAGCTGAAAGCCATATTTTATGAGGTTTAGGCAATTCAAAAAATTAGATAAATCTATACTTTCGAAAAATTTCTTAATAATGTCTTTATAAAACAAAGAGAAGGAACTTTATATTTTACCTTTAGATATAAACTACCACAAAACCAAAGGCAAAAAAAAGAAAGAGATCTCTCCCAAAATCTCTCCCTCGGAGTTGAATCTATATGCGATCCATATATCGTTATTATAGTTATACGAAAAAAAAGAGTCCCTTGGGGAAGGGACTTGTAAATTGTGGAGCTATAGTTATAAGTACCCTCTAGATCTGTTTTGTACACTGTGTCTAGATGGGTAAATCTTATACATAACTGAGCAAAATTGCAAGATGTTTGGCAAAATTTAAGTGTTGTTTTTATAGGTTTTTTTTTGAATTTACTTATTCATATAATAAATATACCAAACAGAAAATAAAAGCAGACCGAAGCCTGCTTGTATTTCAATCACTTAGAATAGTCCTAGTCCGTGAATGTAACTTTGGCAATTGCTTTTTTACCTGCCTGAATAATATGCGTTGCATTTTCTTTGATCGAAAAACTTGCATCGACTACATTCCAATCTACTTTCACTGCGCCACGCGCCACAGCATCTTTGGCTTGTGCAGCATTTTTAGTTAAACCCGCAGCACGTACAATAGAAGCAATAAATAATTCACCGCCAAATTCAGCACGCGAAATCGTGACTTCTGGCGTACCTTCAGGTAATTCACCTTCGGTAATGATATTACCCGCACCTTTATGGGCATTGACCGCGGCTTCGCTACCATGGAAACGCTCAACCAATTCGAGTGCCAAAATCTTTTTGATTTCTTGCGGATTACGACCTTCTGCCATTTCTTTAAGCAAAATTTCAATTTCATCCATCGACTTGAAGCTGAGTAACTCAAAATAGCGCTCAATCAGACTATCAGGCATCGACAAGACTTTTTGATACATCGCACCCGGTGCATCAAATACGCCAATATAGTTGCCTAAAGATTTAGACATTTTATTTACGCCATCTAAGCCTTCAAGAATTGGCACAGTAATACAAACTTGCGCTTCCTGATCATAACGACCTTGCAAAGTACGTCCCATCAACAAGTTAAAGGTCTGGTCTGTACCGCCCAATTCTACATCGGCTTGTAATGCCACCGAGTCATAACCTTGTACCAACGGATACAAAAATTCGTGAATCGCAATCGGTTGCTGGTTGTTATAACGCTTGGTGAAGTCATCACGTTCCAACATACGCGCTACGGTTTGCTGCGATGCCAACTGAATTAAGTCTGCTGCAGTTTTTGTTGCAAACCATTCAGAGTTAAACACCACTTTGGTTTTATTTGGATCAAGAATTTTAAAAACTTGTTCCTGATACGTTTTGGCATTTTCCAAGACTTTTTCACGTGACAACGGCGGACGTGTAGCACTTTTACCTGTTGGGTCACCAATCATGGCAGTGTAATCGCCAATCAAGAAAAATACTTCGTGACCTAAGTCTTGGAATACTTTTAATTTATTGATTAATACCGTATGCCCCAAGTGTAAATCAGGTGCAGTCGGGTCAAACCCCGCCTTAATTTTTAAAGGACGATTCTCTTTTAATTTCTTTAGAAGATCTTCTTCAGAAATAATTTCATGCGTGCCTCGTTGAATGAGGGCAAGTTGTTCTTCAGCCGGCAGGAAATTTGACATCACGAAATCCAAACACATCAGTTATTCAATTTGTGCGATATACTAACACTTTTTCAGCATATTGCAGGCTATAGAATAACCATGACAGCGATCTATATTGGGGTAATGACGGGCACAAGTATGGATGGTGTCGATCTTGTTGCTGCTTCTTTTGATCCACTGCAACTCCACGCGACCCTGACTTTGCCGTTTGATCCCGATTTACGTGACGAACTCATGGCACTGACTTTGCCAGGTGACAATGAAATTGACCGCATGGGCAAAGCAGATGTGGCTTTAGCCACCATGATTGGACATGGTATTAACAGCCTGATTGAAAAAAATAAACTGGATAAATCTCAAATTAAAGCGATTGGTTCGCATGGCCAGACCATTCGTCATCGTCCTGAACATGCTTTTACTTTACAAATTGGTGATCCGAACATCATCACCGAAATCACCCAAATTCCTGTAATTTCAGATTTTCGTCGTCGTGACATGGCTGCAGGCGGACAAGGCGCACCGTTAGTGCCCGCTTTCCATCAAAACTTATTCCAACATCCGAGTATTCATCGGGTAATTTTAAATTTAGGCGGCATTGCCAATGTCAGTTTGTTGCCTGCAGGACAGCCCGAAGCAGTATCGGGTTTTGATACAGGGCCTGCCAATATTTTAATGGATGCTTGGTGTGAGCGTTACACAGGACAACCTTATGATGAAAATGGCAATTGGGCTGCGTATGGACATCCGATTCGCAGCTTGTTAGATCGTTTACAAGCCCACGCTTTTTTCTCTAAAGAACCACCCAAAAGTACAGGGCGCGAAGACTTTAACTTGGAATGGTTAGATGAACAGGTTGCCGATTGGCGTAATGATGTGGAATATGACGAGCTGGAAGATAATCCTGAAAATATCCAAGCCACTTTATTAAAACTCACTACCCGAGCAATTAAAAAAGCTATTTATCGTTCAGGCATGGATACAGGCGAAGTCTATGTTTGTGGTGGTGGTGCCTATAATTCTTATTTGCTTGAACAATTGCGTTGGCGTTTGCGTAAACATCAATGGACAGTACAAAGCACAGCCGATTTAGGATTAAACCCGACATGGGTGGAAGCCACGGCCTTTGCTTGGTTGGCAATGCGTTTTTGTCAGCAATTAAGTGGCAATTTACCTGCGGTCACAGGGGCAAAAGGTGATCGCATTTTAGGTACCATGACTTTGGTTTAAGTTTATTCTTTTAAACCAAACAATGAACAAAAAAGCCTTTCCTATTCTATATAGGAAAGGCTTTGATCATTTTGAGTACATGAATCTGCTTTTTGACATGCTGATACTCAAAAATATTTAAATCACACTTAGATTGAGAATGAAGACCCACAACCACAAGTGGTGGTTGCATTCGGGTTTTGTACCACAAAACGCGAACCTTCCAAGCCTTCAATATAGTCCACTACTGAGCCAACTAAATATTGATAGCTGAGTGAATCGACCAGCATTTTTACATCGCCATTCACAAATTCTGCATCATCTTCATTTTGGCTTTCTGCAAAGTTAAAGCCATAAGAAAAGCCTGAACAACCGCCACCTGTCACATATACACGTAGCATTAAGTCTTGATTACCTTCACTGTCACGCAATTGGCGAACTTTTTTAGCAGCGTTGTCGGTGAGCTCAAGTGCTTGGGCATTCATGATGGATTTTCCTCAGGTACAATTCAGATGTCTTTTCTGCAAAAAAGACCACTTATCAAGTATAGCATACTCAATATTGGGACGGTGATGCAGAATTAAAGTGAATTCTGAGTAATTACCTCAAGATTCTCCAATTATTTGTAATTTTCGTCCTGCAAGCCACATTCAAAATTGGTTGGCGCTTGTTTACAACGGAATTGCCATAATAATTTCATCATGCGTTTGTCATAAACACCACGTTTGGTTAAGTCAATCCGCGATTCACGCATCATTTTTTGATAACCCGGTTGATCTGCTGCAGGCACTTGCATCCAATATTTTGCAGGAATATCAGCTTTCATTTTACCCAGAATACCAAAGGCACGTGGTAACTGCCCTTTGACCCAATCACGTGATTTTTGACCAAATCCTGCAGGGAATTTATCAGGACGGATAATAATATTGCCCGTGACTTGTAAAATTGGATAATTCACAATCGCGCCTTTAGTGCCCAAACCTTTATGTAGTTCCAAAGGACGGAATACTGCAGCGGGCGCACCAATAATATCGACCTGACCATTGTTAAATTTACTGCCAAAATTGGTGACATCGGCACTTACTGCTTGCGCACCAATTTGCTGTACCATAATTTTTTGCGCTTGGTCATAATCTAAAACAGCAATTTTTTTCCCCGCGGCTTTGGCGACACTATTAATACTGCGGTCATTCACCATCAAAAAGGCATCACCCACAGGAATGACACCTGCGACTTCATACTGACCATTGCGCATATATTTGGCAAAAGCAGGACTCGCCAAACCTTGCATGACTTTAACTGCCAGTTTTAAATCTGGAATCGCACCAATTGCATCTAATGAGCCTGTAAAATGGTTAAATTGACGACCACGCATGCCCGTCACACTAATACCATCACATTTTCCTGCTTTAAAATCTTCTGCAATCACGCCTTCGTTTTGACCTACGCGTAACTCAATTTCTGCGCCCCAGTTTTTGGCCGCCAATTGATAGTCTTGCATTAAGTTATAGACATCACCGTTTTTACCGACCAAGTCGAATACACAGACCACTTGCTTAGCCTGCGCTGCACTAGCGACTAAAGATAAGCCTGCGCCAAATAATAAAGCTTGCGTCCATTGTTTCATTTCTAGTTCCTTCCATTTTTTGTTTTTCTGCGCACAGTTGATCCAAACCTTCAATTTAGTATCACTGTTCTTTTATCAAGCTCAGATTAGCGAATTTTGATTTTTTGGCTGATATGGCTCAATTGACGAATCTTTCATTATAAAAAACCTAGAGATCTAGGCTTTTTTATTAAAAATCAATCTATTCACCACCTAGTGAACATTCAAAATTGGTTTTTTCGACAGAACAACGAGCGCGTTTTAACACACTCATCATGGCAGGGTCATAAATGCCGCGTTTGGTCATATCCATACGTCCATCACGCAGCATTTTTTGATATTTGGTTTTATCTTCTGCGCTTAAGTTCATTTTATATTTGGCTGGAATCTCACCTTCCAAACGATTAATCATACTCATCGCTTTAGGCAGATTTTTTACAAACCAATCTCGTGATTTTTGCCCAAAGCCCGCAGGGAATTGTTCAGGACGAATCACAAAGTCTGCGGTCACTTGTAATACAGGGAAATTAAACATTGCCCCGTTATTGCCTAAACCTTTGTAGATTTCTAAAGGTTTGTACGCATAGGCAGGCGCACCGACCATATCGACCTGACCATTGTTAAACTTCGCCACAAAGTTAGATACATCAGAAATGACGGCTTGCGCGCCTACACGCTGCACCATAATTTTTTGTGCATCGTCATAGCCCAATACCGCAAACTTTTTCCCTGCTGCTTTTTCAATCGAGCTGATGTTCTTGTCGCGCACAAAAATAAAGGCCGAACCTAAAGGTGAAATACCCGCAACTTCATATTTCTTGCCACCTAAATTGGTAACCATTTTCGCTGCATTACGTTGATCTAAAGCAAAGCTGATGGCACGTTGTGCAATCGCATTACTTGGCGCACCACCTAAAGCATCAATCGAGCCTGCAAATTTATTGTATTGGCGAGCACGCATGGCGGTCATAAATACCCCATCACATTTGCCTGCTTTAAAATCATTGTCTGCGACAGCTTCATCCTGACGTGGAATTAAATTGACTTCTGCACCCCAGCCTTTTGCTGCTAGCGCCCACTCTTGTGCCATCTGAAAAGATTCACCTGACTTACCCAGTAAGTCAAAGACACATACATCTACTTTTGCTGCTTGCGCCTGAGCACTGAAACCGATCGCTGCGAATGCTGTCAATGTTGCGCTGACCCATATTTTTTTCATTGTTTCGATCCTTCTACAGATTTTTTTATTTTTGAGTGTCCGTACACGAAACAAATATTAAGCAAGTTCAAATTAAAAAAATAGAGCATTTACTCGAATTTCATCTGTCAATTCTGCCAAAACCTTATACTGCCTTATTTAAGCGATCATTTTTATTGCATAATTCACTTATATTTTATAGATTTAGATCAAAATAAAGATCATTTCCAACATGCACGTATTTTGTGCTTGTTTACAAAGTCATAAAAAAAGCCTGTTGTTAGATCATAATTTTTAAACATCACAAGAGAGATTTTTCGCAAATCACAAATAAAACTGGGCTTATTTTTGTTTTCTGGTGGGCTTCCATTAGAATATGCCCAACTTTTGTTGTGACCAGTAAACACCATGATTCAACTTGACCAAGTTTCTTTACGCCGCGGTGGACGTGTTTTATTTCAAAAAGCGTCTATGCAAATCCATCCAGGCTGGAAAGTCGGTCTTACAGGTGTCAATGGTGCAGGAAAATCCAGTTTATTTGCTGCGCTTTTGGGTAGTTTAACCCCAGACGAAGGTACGTTGAGCCGTCCGCAAGGCTGGACTGTGGCGCACATGGCACAGGAAGTTAAAGCATTGGATTTGCCTGCGATTGATTTTGTGCTGTCGGGTGATGAAGAATACTGGAACATTCAACAACAACTGCAACATCCTGAACAATTAAATAATGACCAACTTGCACATTTGCATGGTCGTTTTGATGAAATTCATGGCTATACCGCACCCGCCAAAGCCGCACAACTGATGGCAGGTTTAGGTTTTATGGCACATCAAAACAGCTTGGCGGTCAGTAGTTTTTCTGGTGGATGGCGCATGCGTTTAAATTTGGCGCGTACCTTAATGAGTCGCTCCGAATTATTATTACTGGACGAACCAACCAACCACTTAGACTTAGATGCAATTTTATGGTTAGAAGACTGGCTTAAAGCCTATGCGGGAACGTTGGTGCTGATTTCCCATGACCGTGATTTTTTAGATGCCATTACCGATCATATTTTACATATTGAAAATAGTGAACTGACTTTATATACAGGCAATTATTCAACCTTTGAAACCACACGCAGTGAACGCTTGGCACAACATCAACAAGCGTATGAAAAACAATTAGAAACCCGTGCACATTTACAAAAATATATTGATCGTTTTAAAGCCAAAGCCACCAAAGCACGGCAGGCACAAAGCCGTATCAAGCAATTGGAACGCATGCAATTGCTTGCCCCTGCGCATGTAGATACACCATTTACCTTTAGTTTCCGTGAACCGACCAAAATGAGCTCACCCTTACTGACCTTGGAACACGTCAGCATTGGTTATGCAGACAAAGTGATTGCCAGCAAAATTAACCTACAAATTACCCCGACCAGTCGTATTGGTTTATTGGGGATGAACGGCGCAGGTAAATCGACCTTAATTAAATCCTTAGTGGGTGAATTGGCGTTATTGGCAGGTACTCGCAAAGCCTCAGAATTACTCAATATTGGCTATTTTGCACAGCATCAAATGGATGCTTTGGATGATAGCGCCAGCCCGATGCTACAACTGGCACGCATTGCCGATAAAAAAATCAGCGAAGCCACTTTACGCGCCTTTTTAGGCAGTTTTGGTTTTAGTGGCGAACGTATGGACACGCCTTGTGAAAGTTTTTCAGGAGGTGAACGTGCACGTTTGGCTTTGGCTTTAATTGTCTGGCAACGTCCTAACGTACTGATTCTGGACGAACCGACCAACCATTTAGACTTAGATATGCGACATGCCTTAACCATGGCCTTACAGGATTATGAAGGTGCAGTGGTATTGGTGTCACACGAACGTCAATTGATTGCCAGTGTCTGTGATGACTTACTCTTGGTTCATGCAGGACAATGCACAGAATTTGAAGGCGATTTACAAGATTATGCCCAATGGTTACGCCAAGCCCGTGCAGACATGCTTAAGCAAGGCTCATCTAGCACAGCTCCATCCAATCCAAGTCCAGTGGTTGAAAACAAAACCAACCTTGCCAAAGTAGATAAAGAAGCACAACGCAAACTGGCAGCACAACGCCGTGAACAAACTCGCCCTATTCGTAAAAATATTGAAAAATACGAAGCGCAAATTGAAAAAATTCAACCGCGTCTGACTGAAATTGAAACCGAACTGGCAGATCCTGCCCTTTACGATGCCAACCGTAAAGATGATTTGCTCAAACTCATGAATGAGCAAAATGATCTGAAAACCAAATTGGCGCAGGCAGAAGAACAAATGCTTGAATTGATGATGGAATTGGAAGAACTCGAAAGTAGCTTTGAATAGCCATACCGATGAGATTTTAACGCTATGCTAAATAGGGTTAAATCTCATCATATTTCGTAGAATATGCATTGTGTATGTTCCATACTTATAAGACACATTCGTAATAGTTTTAATCTTTAGTTTATCTTCACAATAACCACGCAAAGAAATTTAAGTCACTCTCTGCGTTTGTTTATTTTTACTTATCAATCTTGCACCACAGCATAGTTGTATGACACCCCCACCCTGAATAAAAGTAAGACAGCATAGCTACCAAGCAAGAAGTTTTGAATTTAAAACTCAGTGTGATTTTTAAATTCAAAATCTACAATTTAAATTTAAAAGCAAAAAACTTAGTTATCCACAACTCAAACTAACTGTTATTTTAAATTCAAAACTCTAATTAAAGCCAAATCAATCCATTCTTTCATGGTTATTTTGAGTCATTGAATCTCAGTGATTCACAGAAAATCGCTGCTACTCGGCAGTAATTTTTGCTTTGCTAATACATAATTCTTGTATTTTCCAGCCCTGAATATAGCGCCAGATTTCTTGAATATACCCTTGATCATCCGCCAAACCAATTTGAATCCGACAGTTAACCTGCTCACGATCAAACTCATATTCTTCTAATTCAACATTCGGTTTGATCGGTTTCCAAACACCATTATTCACTGCATGCTGAATGTTGGCATAACGTGTTTCACGATTTTCCACACGTGATTCTGCCGTATAAACGACTTTAAAATCTTCATCTTCATAGTGTGCTAACAGCTCCACATTGCCAGTAAAAAAAGCATTCACCCATGCATCACGTGCTTGTTCTAATTGATTATCCATCTTAATGATTCTCCTATATTTTTGGCTTAATGTAGCTCAGCATGACAGAACAATAAGTCAGTTTTATAAAAGTTATTTGGATGAATCACGACAACAACAAAAGCCAAACATAAAAAAGCACTCCGTAGAGTGCTTATGGTTATGCGGATGATTTGGACGAATTAAGCGTCAATATCTGCATTTAAGGCATTTTCTTCAATAAAGGCACGACGTGGTTCTACATCATCGCCCATTAAGCAAGAGAACATGCGGTCTGCTTCAATGGCATCATCAATGGTGACTTGCAACATATTGCGGTTTTCTGGGTCCATCGTGGTTTCCCAAAGTTGTTCCGCATTCATCTCACCCAAACCTTTATAGCGCTGAATCATCATGCCGCGACGCGAGTCCTGCAAAATGTGTTGCCACACTTGATGGAAATTGTTGACCGTAATTTTACGTTCGCCTTTTTCCAAATACGCACCTTCTTCAAGCAGCGTAAACCAGCTTTTTGAATTTTTCAGCAAACGTGCATATTCAGCTGAACCCAGCAAACCTGTGTCTAGCAAATAGGTATGTGGCAAGTTGTGCACATATACCGTGATTCGTGGCCAATACGTTGCAGATTTTTGACCATCCGCATCTTCTTTTTCAAACTGTTCGATGCTTAATTCAGGACGCAAACTTGGTTGTAATCGTTCAATGCTTTGACGTAATTGCTCGCCCCATTGTTGTACATACGCCTGATCTGCTGCTTGATCAATTTTAAAGGCATCTAATTCTAATAAACCATCCAACAGACTTGCAGGATAACGCAGCGTTAAACGGCTCAAACTCTTTTGTGAGGTTTGATAATCCGCAATGACTTTGGCTAAAGCCTCGCCACGAATTGCAGGTGCATCAGCACTCACATGCAGCTCCAATTCATCAATCGCATTCGAAATTAAATAGGTTTCTAAAGCATCATTATCTTTGATGTACTGTTCTTGCTTGCCTTTTTTCAACTTATACAATGGTGGCTGTGCGATATAAATATGACCGCGCTCGACCAACTCTGGCATTTGACGGAAGAAGAAGGTCAACAGCAAGGTACGAATGTGTGAACCATCTACGTCGGCATCGGTCATGATGATGATTTTGTGATAACGCAGTTTGTCTGGGTTATATTCTTCACGACCAATACCACAGCCTAAAGCAGTAATTAAAGTACCTACTTCTGCCGATGAAATCATCTTGTCAAAACGGGCACGTTCCACGTTCAGGATTTTACCTTTCAGTGGCAAAATCGCCTGCATTTTACGGTTACGGCCTTGTTTAGCCGAACCACCTGCCGAGTCACCCTCGACCAGATATAATTCAGATAATGCTGGGTCTTTTTCCTGACAATCAGCCAATTTACCTGGCAAACCTGCAATATCCAAAGCACTCTTACGGCGCGTCATTTCACGGGCTTTACGCGCTGCATCACGGGCACGTGCTGCATCAATAATTTTACCCGCGATAGATTTTGCCGCTTGCGGATTTTCCAATAAATATTCAGAGAAAGATTTATTCATGGCCTGCTCAACCGCAGGTTTCACTTCACTCGATACCAATTTTTCTTTGGTCTGTGATGAGAATTTTGGATCTGGCACTTTGACCGACACAATCGCGGTTAAACCTTCACGTGCATCATCACCCGATACCACAACTTTTTCTTTTTTAAGAATATTTTCGCTTTCCATGTAGTTATTTAAACCACGGGTCAGCGCAGCACGGAAGCCTGCCAAGTGCGTTCCACCATCTTTTTGTGGAATATTATTGGTAAAACAACGTACGTTTTCCTGATAAGAATCATTCCACTGCAAAGCAACTTCTACGGTAATCCCGTTTTCAGCCTGTGTCGTGAAATGGAAAATTTCATTCAGGTGAGTTTTGCCTTGGTTGATATATTTAACGAACTCAGACAAACCACCTTCATAATCATAAATGTGTTCTAAATTTACACGCTCATCACGTAATACAATGCGCACACCCGCATTCAGGAAAGACAGTTCACGTAAGCGACGCGCCAAAATATCGACATTAAAAATGGTTTGGCTAAAAGTGTCAGCACTTGGCCAAAAACGCACTGTTGTACCCGAATCTGCGGTTTCACCCACCACTTTTAAAGGATATTGCGGGTCACCATGACGATATTCCTGTTGGTGAATTTGCCCTGCACGTTTAATCGTCAGTTCAAGTTTGCTCGATAGTGCGTTCACGACTGACACACCTACACCGTGTAAACCACCCGACACTTTATAACTGTTATCATCAAACTTACCGCCTGCGTGCAGAATAGTCAGAATAACTTCTGCAGCTGACACCCCTTCTTCAGGGTGAATATCGGTTGGAATACCACGTCCATTGTCAGATACGCTGACAGATTCATCTTCATGGATAGTCACCAAGATTTCATCACAATGGCCCGCCAAAGCTTCATCAATAGCGTTATCGACTACCTCGAACACCATGTGATGCAAGCCTGTACCATCATCTGTATCACCGATATACATGCCTGGACGTTTACGAACAGCATCTAGGCCACGCAATACTTTGATACTAGAGGAATCATAAGCCTTTTCATTGGTTTGTTCTGTAGTAGAGACAGATTGATCTTCTGAACTCATGGTTTCTCCCTAGTGAAAAATAGGTCTATCCAAAGATAAAAAATTATTGCTCAACAGCCTGCACCGTACCGTGATCGACCTGAAATAAGCGATAAGGAATCGACAACGCTTGTAAGTGTTGTTGCACGGATTGATGATCTAAAGTGGTAATAAAAACTTGACTACCCAATTGGCTTAATCGTTCAATTAAACGTTGTTGTGCGCTTAAATCTAATTCTGCTGTCAGATCATCTAATAATACCACAGTTTCCTTGTTGCACGCATGCAGCATTGCAATCTGTGAAAGTTTTAAGGCCATAATCAATAGCTTTTTCTGCCCACGTGACAGCACCACATCTGCATCGCCCATTGGGGTTTTTAGGCGTAAATCGGCACGGTGCGGGCCGTATTCGGTATAACGACGCTCTAAATCTTTTTGATGATAATTGCACAGATCATTCAGCAAGCCCGTATCGGTATGAAAGCCTGCGCTATATTCCAGACGAATCTCTAAATCTGGCAATAACTGCTGCAAGTCCTGAGCAAAAAACTGTTGCCATTGCTCCATAACACCAACCCGTTGCCGATGCAAAATCTCCCCATAATCACTGAGCATTTTGTTCCACGGCTCTAGATCAGACAGACTTAAATGACGTTGAGATTTGAGTAGGCTATTGCGTTGTTTTAAGGCACGGGAATAGTATTGCCATGCATGATAAAATTCTGGTTCCACGTGGAACATCAACCAGTCCAGCAACTGACGCCGTGGTTTGGCCCCATGGTCAATAATTTCGGTACTGAGTGGATCAATCAATTGCAAAGGTAAAATCTTAGCCAGCTGACCTTGGGTTGCAACAGGGTCACCATTGACTTTAATCAACTGCTCACCTGAAGCCATTTTTTGCATACCAATTTTTTCTGTCAAAGACTGGGCAAATACAATCGCATCTTGGCTGCTGTTCTGAATATAATTTTTTGGAATATGGGTACGAAAAGAGCGGCCTGTGGCAAGTAAATGAACCGCCTCTAAAATAGAAGTTTTTCCTGAGCCATTTTGCCCATAAAAGACATTAAACGGCTGCAACTCATGAAGTGCAACCGCTTTTAAGTTACGAACACGCTCTATATGTAAACGCGTAATATGCATGATTCAGCTAAATTATTTTTTTGAATACACGACTCGCTTAAACACGCATTGGCATTACAACATAAGTTTGATCTTGATGCGCTGGGTCTTGTACCAATACTGACTGATTGGCTTCAGTCATGGTCATAGAAACATCATCACCATCTAATGCGCCCAAAACATCTAATAAATATTGCGCGTTAAAAGACATTTCTAACGGTGAGTCAGCATATTGAATCGCTAAATCTTCAATGGCTTCATCTTGTTCTGGGTTATTGGCGCGTAACTGCAAAGTGTCTGCACTAAAGTTCAGAAATACGCCACGTAATTTTTCATTACTTAAAATCGCCACACGCTGTAAAGATTGTTTAAATACATCATGCGCGATCAGCACGTTTTTATCACCACCACGTGGAATCACACGGCGATAATCTGGGAACTTACCATCAATTAATTTAGTGGTAAAACGCACGGTAATTTCTGCTTGTTCTTTGTCACGGCTTGGGGTGCGAATGGTCACATTCAGCAATTCACGCCCAATTAAAAGTGCCAGTTGTTCATCTTCAATGCTCAGCAAACGCTGCAATTCAGCCACAGCTTTACGCGGCACAATGGCTTGAATTAATTGAGTAGCTGTCGAAGATGCCGCTGTTTCACACAAGGCCAAACGGTGACCATCTGTGGTCACAGCACGTAATTGGTTTTCATCAATTTCTAACAAAGTACCCGTTAAATAAAAGCGTACATCCTGCACTGCCATCGCAAACGCAGTTTTTTCAAACAAACGCTTCAGCTCACGCTCAGTAACCGTCACTTGCGTACCTTGAGCATTTTCTGTAGCCAATAATGGATAATCTTCCGCAGGCAAAGTACCTAATACAAAGCGGCTATTGCCCGATTTTAAAATACAGCGCTGATCTTCAGTGATTTGCAAATCAATCAAAGCTGCGCTTGGTAAAGATTTACAAATATCCATCAGTTTACGTGCAGGCACTGTAGTTTCCCCTGCCTGTAAACATGCCCCTTCAGTCAGATTCGTACTGGCAACCAATTCCACTTCCAAGTCCGAACCAGTAATGGTTAAGGCTTGCTCAGTCACCTGAACTTTGACATTGGATAAAATATTTAAGGTATGGCGACGTTCAACCGCTCCTACGACATGTGACAGAACATTCAGTAAGCTTTCTTTCGCGATTTTTAAACGCACGGTACATTCCTCTAACAACTGAAGATTGGAGTATAAAATAGGTTTTTTAGCAGTGTACTATGCGGCAAAAGCTGCCGCATGGCAAGAACAGAATTTGAGCAAATTCGGTCAACTTTGCAACAATCGTTGCAGGTTTTTATAGTCTTCGTTAAAGATCGGATCTTCTTCGCGCAGGCTTTGTACTTTTTCGCAGGCATGCATCACGGTACTGTGATCACGGCCACCAAATGCCATACCAATTTCAGGGAAACTGTCGCCTGTCAGCTCACGTGCCAAGCCCATTGCCAACTGACGTGGACGCGCATAAATACGGGTACGTTTTGGCCCCACCAATTCTTTGAGCGGAATACGGAAATATTCACTCACGACTCGCTGAATATTTTCGGTACTGATGGTACGTGCGCGAATTGCCAAGACATCTTTTAAAGATTCACGTACCACATCTAGATCGATTGGGGTGCCTTTAAAACGGGAAATTGCCACCACTTTATTGAGTGCACCTTCAAGTTCACGCACATTAGCCACCACTTGCTGGGCAATAAATAAAGCACAGTTACGTGGTAAATCTACGGCGCTGCTTTCAGCTTTCTTTAATAAAATTTCAATTCGGGTTTCAATATCTGGCGGTTCTACCCCGACTGATAAGCCCCAAGAAAAACGTGACACCAAACGTGCATCCAATTCGGTTAATTCTTTTGGATAACGGTCTGAAGTCAAAATAATCTGTTTAGATTCATCCAATAAAGCGTTAAAGGTATAGAAAAACTCGACCAAACTGGCTTCTTTACCTGCCAATAAGTGAATGTCATCCACCAATAACAAATCTAAAGAGCGGCAGTTTTTCTTAAATTCTTCAACCTTGCCCTGCTGCAAAGAGCTGACAAAATCCTGCACAAAACTTTCTGCAGTCATGTACATCACCCGTGCATTCGGTTTGGCTTGCAACAAAGCATTGCCCACCGCTTGCATCAAGTGAGTTTTACCCAAACCTGTTGGGCCATACAAAAATAATGGGTTGTGCTGTGAAGCCCCCAATTGGGTCAATACCTTGCGACAGGTTTCCGCAGCCATTTGGTTAGAACGACCTTCCACAAATAAGGAAAAGGTAAATAACGGATTGAGTTGGCGTTTACGGCTTTTTGCAGAACTTTCTTCTTTTTCACGTTTAGGCTTGGCCACAGGCGCAGGGCTAGATTCCAGCGCAGCAGTAGTGGTAGCAGGTTGTTCACTGGCCGATAAAATTGCACCTGGACGCGAATCGACTAAAATTTCGACCTTACGCACGCGTCCCTCAGACAACTGCTCTGCCAAAATAGTAATCAATTCCAGATGATGTTCTTGAATGTAACGCGTCCAATAAGGATTAGGCGCATAAAGTTTTAATGTATCTTCAACTTCTTCTGCCACCAATGGGCGAATCCACATTGTAAAGACATTTCCAGAGAGCTCTTGTCGCAAGCGATTTAAGCAGTCCGTCCAAAGCATGTGAAACCCCTATCTAATCCATTTTTAAATTTAAAACTTCTCTCGACCGCCTGAGCGGGTCGCCATTCTAACCAAGTTATCCACATCTGTCATGACAAAATCAGCAAAATTGCTCAAAAAAGGAATCACTAAACCTGAATTTAAATTTGAAACGTGGTGTGGATAAGTTTATCCGCAAGGTGTGGATAAAATATAGCACAAAGTTATCCACATAGTATTAAAATTATAGAAACACAGATATCCACAATTCAAAATTTTGTTTTATAAAAGAAAAAGTGGGTTTTCAACAGAAAAATGCGTCCCTAATAGTAATAAATTTAAATTTATAAATTTGAATTTATTTATAAGAAACGTTGCAACTGTGGATAATTCAATCTGAGTTTAAATTTAAATTCAAAACCGAAAATTTTAAAATTAAACAGAATAAGCTTGTGGATAATTATGTGAATAATACTGTTAATAACTTATTAGTCAAGCATAAACAATTACTTATCTTGTGTATACTTTAATTTGTATGATCAACCAGTCAATTGAGCGAAAACTTGTTAAAAAGAAAAATTTAGGCTTATTTTGCAAGAAACCGTGTTTTTCATTGACAGCTCAAGCAATGAGCACTAAAATCGCGGACCTTTATAGAAAGATCATTTTTGGAGTTTCGATATGAAACGTACATTTCAACCATCTGAATTAAAGCGTAAGCGCGTTCATGGTTTCCGTGCTCGTATGGCTACTAAAGCTGGTCGTCAAGTATTGGCTCGCCGTCGTGCAAAAGGTCGTCACAGCTTAACTGTTTAATACAGTCACGCTGAACCGACTCTTGGGTGTTATGACAACACTTTATGGCTTCAGCACAGAGTTGAGATTACGCTGTGCTGCCGATTATAAAGGTGTGTTTGATGGTGCGCTTTTTAAAGTGCATCAACCCCATTTCTTATTTCTTGCAAAACATTCCGAACTGCCGAATAGCCGTTTGGGTCTTGTCGTTGCAAAAAAGAAAGTGCGTCGTGCACACGAACGAAATCGAGTAAAACGACTTGCTCGCGAAAGTTTTCGCTTACACCAACAGCAATTAAATGACTTAGATATTGTGGTAATGCCCAAAGTTGGGGTAGATACGGTATCTAATGCGGAATTGCATCAGCAATTACAATTTGCTTGGCAGAAGTTACAACGTCTCGCCAAAAAGCATTCAAAAATAGCTCCCTCCCCACAAAAGTAGAGATGGCCAATGGTACTTTTACTGCATTGGTTGATACGTTTCTATCAGATCGCGATTAGTCCTTTATTGGGACCACGCTGTCGCTATATTCCAACATGTTCTCAATATTCTTTGGAAGCAGTCCATACGCATGGTGCTGTACGTGGTGTGTGGCTGGCTACAAAACGTATTTGTCGTTGTCATCCGTGGGGTGGTTCGGGCTATGATCCGGTGCCGCCAAAAGTCATTCGTTTTATTTCATTTCAGCAAATAGATTCTCAAACGCATCACATTACTGTACCCTTTCGTGATCGTTTATTGAACCAAAATCACTCTAACCACTTGGGGTAATAGATATGCAACAATGGGCCAGGTTTGCAATTCTCGGGGCCATGTTTGTCGTCGCATATTTGCTCATTTTGGCGTGGCAAAAAGATTATGGAAATGCTGAAACAGCACCGCAGCAAAAAACTGCCGTTGTTTCACATGAAGTGTCTGCAGATTTGCCGAATGCCCAAACGGCTACAGCAGCTTCTGATGTACCGCAAGCAAATATTCCTGCACAGCAAACAACCGATGCCACAGCACCTGTAAGTCAGCAGCTTATTTCAGTACAAACTGACCTTTATCATCTTTGGATCAATCCGAAAGGTGGTGATATTGTTCGTGTTGAATTACTCAATCATGACAAAAATAAAGACAGTGACGATCCTTTCGTCATGCTGGAAAGCGATGCTAAGCGCACCTATGTCGCGCAATCTGGGTTAATCGGGCTGAATGGTCCAGACAGTAGCCGTAATGGCCGCCCAAGCTATGAAATTGAAAAATCGACTTATAGCTTAGCCGATGCCAAAGAAAGCAAAAATAAAGCGGGTGAAACAGTTAAAACTTTAACTGTCCCAATGGTATATAAAACTGCCGATGGTGTAGAAATCATTAAAACCTTTAGTTTTACTGAAGGTGAATATCCTGTGCTGGTGAATCACAAAGTGATTAACCGCAGCAGCCAAAACTGGCAAGGTCAGATGTTTGGTCAGTTGAAACGTGATAATTCAGATGATCCAGGCAAGTCAGATCAAGGTATTTTTACCTTGGGTACTTTCCTTGGCGGCGCATGGGGAACACCTGAAGAACACTACAACAAGTTGAAATTTGACAATTTTAATGACGAAAAATTGAATGTCGATGCAACAGGTGGTTGGGTGGCCGTGGTTCAGCACTATTTCGTGAGTGCATGGGTTCCAGGGCAGTTAAAATTGACGCAGGCCGATGGTCAACCGTATGCAGCGAAGTTGGAATCACGTAAATCTAGCGATGAAATGAACATCATTGGTTTTACCTCGCCAACCATTAATGTCCCTGCAGGTACGGTGGCAGAAGTTGATGCGACCTTCTACTCTGGTCCAAAAATTCAGTCTGAATTGAAAGATTTGGCGACAGGTTTGAACCAAACTGTGGATTATGGCTGGTTATGGCCAATTGCAAAATTATTGTTTATTGGTTTGCAATTCTTCCATGGTTTAGTGGGCAACTGGGGTTGGTCAATCATCTTATTAACCGTTCTTGTCAAACTGATTCTTTGGCCGTTATCGTCTAAGAGCTATCGTTCTATGGCGAAAATGCGTGTGATTGCACCAGAAATGCAGCGCATGAAAGAAGAATTTGGCGAAGACCGTATGCGTTTCTCGCAAGAAATGATGGCACTTTATAAACGTGAACAAGTGAATCCACTGTCAGGTTGTTTGCCATTGTTACTACAAATGCCAATTTTCCTTGCCTTGTACTGGGTATTGATGGAATCGGTAGAGTTACGCCATGCACCGTGGTTAGGTTGGATTCAAGACTTATCGGCAATGGACCCTTGGTTTATCTTGCCATTGTTGATGGGTGTGACCATGTATGTTCAACAAATGTTGAACCCACAGCCAACAGATCCAATGCAGGCAAAAATCTTCCGCATTATGCCTGTGGTATTTACCGTATTCTTATTGTTCTTCCCTGCAGGTCTAGTTCTGTACTGGATTGTCAACAACTTGATTACGATTTTGCAGCAAAGCTTGATCAACAAAAGTGTTGAAAAAGACCGCGCTAAACGAGAAGAGGCAACTCCAGTCAATTAAGTATGGCTGAGCTGCTGAATAAATCCGCTTAAGATGGTAATCTTAGGCGGATTTTTCTTTGCATATATTTTGAAAGTTTTAGGTGAATTTTATGTATAACCGCAGCACCATTGCCGCAATCGCGACTCCACCTGGCCGTGGTGGTGTGGGGGTGATTCGCCTGTCGGGACCAAAAGCCTATGCGATTGCCGCAGCATTGACCCAAAAAGACTTACCCAAAGCGCGTTATGCAGGTTTTCGCCAGTTTTACGATGCAGCCAATGAAGTCATGGATGAAGGTTTGGTGATTTGTTTCCCCAATCCTCAGTCATTTACTGGCGAAGATGTGGTGGAACTACAAGGGCATGGTGGCCCAGTGATTCAAAATGCGCTGTTGGCACGTTTACTGGAACTCGGTGCAACGGCTGCCAAAGCGGGTGAATTTTCGATGCGCGCCTTTGAAAATGGCAAGCTAGATTTGGTACAGGCCGAAGCCATTGCTGATTTAATTGATGCCACTTCACAAGCCGCTGCGCGTTCTGCTGTACGTTCCCTGCAAGGGGCTTTTTCCACCAAAGTGAATACCGTGCTGGAACAGTTAATTCACTTACGTCTGCATGTTGAAGCTGCTATTGATTTTCCTGAAGAAGAAATTGACTTTTTGGCCGATGGGAAAATCCTTAATTTGCTGGATGAAGTGGCTGCTTCGGTGACTGCTGTGCAACAATCTGCGCGTCAGGGACAATTGTTGCGTGAAGGTCTGCAGGTGGTGATTGCGGGCAAACCGAATGCAGGTAAATCTTCCTTACTCAATGCCTTGGCGGGTATTGAACGTGCGATTGTGACCGATATTGCAGGGACTACTCGTGACGTATTGCATGAAAAAATTACCCTGAATGGCTTACCAATTACCCTGACTGATACTGCAGGCTTGCGTGAAACAGGGGATATTGTGGAACAGGAAGGGATTCGCCGTGCGATTAAAGAAATTGAACAGGCAGATTTATTGTTATTGGTCTATGACTTGAGCCAAAACGAAGATCCATTGCAATTGGCACAGCATTATTTTGCTGAACATATTGAACCGAAGCGTTTGATGTTGATTGGCAATAAATGTGATTTAACTGGTGTACAAGCTACAATTTCAGATTTTAAAGGGTTTAGACATATTACTGTGTCGGCCAAACAAGAAACAGGTGTTCAATCGCTCATAGAGGCGATTACAGCGCATGCAGGCTTTCAGCCTGAAGAAGATACCTTTATTGCACGTACCCGTCATTTAGACGCAATGAAGCGCACGCAGCAGTATTTGGCTGAAGCACGTGAGCAGTTGGTGGTCTATCATGCGGGGGAATTAGTAGCCGAGTCGTTACGTCTTGCACAGAATGCTTTGGGTGAGATCACTGGTGATTTTTCTGCAGATGATTTGTTGGGCAAGATTTTTGGATCGTTTTGTATTGGGAAATGATTTTTAGCGATTACTTCCTGATTTGATACAAAAATAGCATTAAGTTTGAGTGGCTTAGTGCTTTTTTATTATCCTATTTGGGGTGATCTGCTACTAAAAATCAGCCTATTCGTTAATGTTTAGTTTCTCATTCGGCACAAGCCCGATCTAACTTATGTCATATTTAAACGTTTCAATTTATCTTTATGAAAACCCATCAATAATCACGTAAGTCTTTTTAAACCGCAGCATTTAAAGCTATGATGAGAAAATAATCAAAAATTGGCGCTCAATTCAATCCTAAATGCACGAGATGAAATCTCTGATGGAGGTATTTGGATGTTTGAACTGGCTTTTTTACGTGAAATACTCATTTCTTCGGTTCATTTTTTGCAATTGTCACTCGAAGCCATTTCTGTGATTTGCGTGGTGATTGGTCTGGTTAAAACTTTATGGGTGCTGGTTCAGTTAAAATCGGGGCGTACTGCACGTTATTGTTTTGGGGATTGGCTCGCGACGGCACTTGAATTTCAGTTGGCTGCAGATATTTTAGCCACCACAGTAGATCCAGATTTAGATAGCCTAATTAAACTGGCGATCATTGCAGTGATTCGAACCTTTTTGAATTACTTCCTGACCAAAGAGTTAGAACATCAAGCCCTTAATGAAAAATAATGGCTATTGAGTTTGAGATCAAAATAGAAGACATAGTCCCATTCATCTACAAGATTTGAATATTCGAATAAACTCAGCTGATCCAAACCTTGTCCTGATTTTAGTTTGTCGTTTAGATGAAACTTCATCCTAAAACAGGTTTGTTCTGCAACTGGCGATACCAAATAATGATGTAGCCACACAGTAAGCAGATGGCTGCACAAAAGCTAAGTACGGCGGTGGTTAAACCAAAATGATCGGCCAGATAACCGACTGCAATAATTGGCAGAATTGTGCCTAAATAGCCCACAAATAAATAGGTCGACATCACTGCAGCGCGATTCTGTAGATTGGTCATGGCATGAATTAAGCCAAAAGCACCAATCAATGCCAACCCGTGTCCTATGCCTAGCAGCACATCACTCACAAAAAATAGAAAACTCCAATGTAAATACATGCATAAACCGAGTACCAATAAACTCAATAACAGCAAATACAGCCCATAATTTAGGCATTTTTGTGCAGGAATGGCTTTAGAAAAATACTGCACCAGCGCTGAAATCAGCAAAATACAGGTGATGGCCAAACCACTGACCAAAGGCCCGTGCCACGGAATAATCACTTGCACAAAAGAGGGAGAGAGCGAAGCAAATAAACTAAAGGCAGCAAAGGCACAGAATGCGGTTAAACCTGTAATATAAAATTCTGCATGAAAGCGTGGTTCTGGGCGTTCTAATTTTGGGGCAATCGAGAAGGCTTGTGGCGTAAATTCAGGCGGTGCTAAACGTAACAATCCAATAAAACACAGTACTGCACCCAAAATGACAGGAATATATGGACTAAACAAAGGCGCTGCTGAAAATTGTGCCACACCACCACCGAGCAAAGGACCTAAGCCAAACCCGACTGCGGTAATGACTGAACTGAGCTGTGGCGCATGTGCTTTATGTGATTCGGGGATACTCCACATTAAGCCAATTAACGCCGATGTAGTCATAAGACCTGAAGCAATTCCAATCACAAAACGCCCCAAAGCAAGCCAAAGTGCATTGGTGGCAAACATCGACAGAATCAGTCCGAGGGTGATGATCACTAAACCCAATTCTAAGGTTTTTAAGAAGCCGATACTGTTGCTGGTACGCCCTAAAAAGAGCAAGGTAGCCAAACAACCGAGCATATACGCCACAAAAATAAAGGTGATATGGCTAGGTAAAAGCTGCCACAGTTCCTGATAAATTGGATACAGTGGGCTTGCAAGTGCCGTGCCCATGGTGCCAATAATCAGGGCGAGGCTGATCATCACAAAAGGATGCCAAGATTGAGATTGAGTCATAAAAAACTCGATTGATGGCTAAACTGTTGAGTTTAGTCTCATATAGTGAGAAATATCACTCAGTGTAAAGACAAGCCTTGAATCTGGTCAAGCCTATTTGTGTTTAAGCATAGCGTTTCAGCAATTTCATAAACTCTTCCAGTTCATGTTCATCAATCGCGCATTGATCACCAATCACATGATGGCGTAAATGCGATTCGATTAACTCATTCATCAAACCATTGACCGCACCTTTAATGGCTGCGACTTGTTGTAAAACTTCAATACAGCCATGATCAGGATTGTGAAGTGCTTGTTCTACTGCCCCAATTTGTCCTTGTAGGCGTTTGACGCGATTTAAAATTTTCTTATCTGTATGTAAATGACCCAACACATCACCTCAATTTTTATATACTCTATGGGAGTATATTTAACAATGATTTCCCATTATGCGTCAGCAACACTCTCATCGTATCCATCCACATCAATTCGATCAAGGCAATCCGCTGGCGCAGAAAAAAATATTATATGCGGCTTTGCTGACGGCTGTCATGATGTTCTTGGAAATCTTGGGTGGTTGGATTTTTCATTCCATGGCTTTGCTAGCGGATGGCTGGCACATGAGCTCACACATGCTGGCGCTAGGCTTGGCTTATTTTGCCTATCGGGCAGCACGTCATTATGCAGCAGATACACGGTTTAGTTTTGGTACATGGAAAATTGAAATTTTAGCTGGCTATAGCAGCGCCATTTTATTGTTGGTGGTGGCTGCATTTATGGCAATTCACTCTATCGAGCGTTTATTTTTTCCTGTCGATATCCAGTATAACCAAGCCATCCCAATTGCAATTTTAGGGTTATTGGTCAATTTGATTTGTGCATGGTTATTACATGAAGATGATCACCATCACCATCACCATCACCATCACCATCACCATCACCATCACCATCACCATCATGAGCATACGCATGACAGCCATGAACTGAATCAAAAAGCCGCCTTTATGCATGTGGTGGCAGATGCGGTGACTTCAATTTTTGCGATTATTGCTTTAATTGCGGGTAAATATTGGGGCTGGGATTTTCTAGATGCACTGTTAGGTATTGTTGGTTCAATTTTAGTGGCGCGTTGGGCGATAGGTTTGATGCAGGAAACAGGGAAAACATTGCTGGATGCAGAAATGGATCATCCTGTGGTGGATGAAATTCGTGAAGTGATTGCAGAGTTACCAGTCAGTGTGATGATTACAGACTTGCATGTTTGGAAAGTCGGACAGGGTAAATTTTCCTGTATTTTGGCATTGGAAACCGCACACGATTTAGACGCAGATCAAGTCCGCACCGCCCTCGCCATTCATGAAGAAATTGTGCATATTTCAGTAGAAATTAATCCGCCATCAGGCTTGAATGTTCCACGTGAAACCTAAAGCGTTGCATAGCAAAAACGAGTTGTAGCAATTGCGTAATTCTGGCTTAAAAATACTGAATTCTGTGCAGCTTTCAGCTTAGAATCAGGCTAAATTTACTTTATTTAGATGAAACACATGATTAAACAATTGAGTTTAGCTGCCTTAATGGGATTATGCAGCGCCGTGAGCATGGCCGATGTTGCAACGGTTAGTAAAAATGTCAAACAACAGCATCCGCAACTGAAATTAGACAATATTCAAGCCACAGAAATGAAAGGTATTTACAGTGCCTCTATGGATGGTCAAGTGGTGTATTTGAATGAAGATGCACAACATATTTTGGCGGGTTCAATGATTCGTTTAAAGGATCAGCATAACTTAACCAAAGATTTATTGATCCAACAAAACAGTGTCGATTGGAAAAAGTTACCGTTACAAGATGCAATCAAAAGTGTGCGAGGTACGGGAAAACGTCAGATTGCGATCTTTTCTGACCCAAATTGCCCATATTGTAAACAGCTTGAGGCTGAACTGAAAAAGCTGGACAACATTACAATCTATACCTTTATTTTGCCGTTAAAAGCGCAATCTGTTGCGCCATCTAAACAGGTGTATTGTGAGAAAAACCCTGCTCTTGCTTGGGAAAACCTGATCACAAAAGCACAATTGCCTACAAGTCAAAGCAGTTGTGCCAACCCTGTGGAGCGCAACATTGTTTTAGCGCATCGTTTAGGTGTAAACGGTACGCCTGCGATTATTTTCTCGAATGGCTTTAAAGTTATGGGAGCATATCCTGCGGCACAAATTGAACAGATTTTTAAAGAATTTGGTCTTTAAGAACGGCTAATTTTTTATCTGATATTGGCAACTAAAATTGTGTAGTGTGTATCGGAGCAAACCTGAAATTTGTGATTGCGAAGTAGATATAAAAAAACCGCCTCAATTTTTAGGCGGTTTTTTTATTGAGAGAGAAGATGTTTGACTGAAAAATTACAGTCGTTAATACAGGATTTAAGCACGCGATTTTTTCATGAACGTATTATAAATAAATAGAATAATCAGCGCACCAATGATGGAGGCAATAAAGCCTGCGGCAGAACCATCACCGTACAATCCCATCATACGCCCTGCATAGGTTGCCAATAAAGACCCTGCAATCCCAAGTAAGGTGGTGACAATAAACCCTGCTTTATCATCTCCAGGATGAATCGCGCGGGCGATTAGACCTGCAATAAAACCCACCACAATTGCGACAATTAATGACCACATGAGCAGCTCCTTGTTATCTTTGTTTATGTTTTACATCATGTTTCAGACTTATTTTTGCTGAAAAATCCCAAGGAAAATAGTCGAATAATGCTACAGCATGTTGTGTTTTTGTCCTGTTAGATAGATGAAATGCAAATTTTAGCCATAAAAAAAGTGATCTGAAACGATCACTTTTTTTAAGCGAGGTGTGTTTGTTTTATAAGCCAATTTCGCCAATAAACGGAATATGACGATATTTCTGGTCGTAATCTAAGCCATAACCGACAATAAACTTATCTTCAATTTCAAAGCCCATGAATTTAACTTCAAGTTCAATTTCACGGCGTGATGGCTTGCTAATTAAGGTACATAGCTCAATTGAATTTGGCTCGCGGGTTTGCAAAATTTCCATCACTTTATTTAGGGTGTTGCCCGAGTCGATAATATCTTCAACTACCAAAACATCTTTACCGCGAATTTCACCATCTAAATCTTTTAAAATTTTCACATCACGCGATGACACCGTGCCCCCGCCGTAGCTGGATACAGTCATAAAATCCAGTTCATGCGGCTTGTGAATGGTGCGGCATAAATCTGCCATGAACAATACAGAGCCACGTAATAAGCCAATTAAAACCAACTCTTTGTCGCTATTGGCATAATGAGCATTAATTTTTTGACCAAGTTCCTGAACTTTTGTCTGGATTTCTTCTGCAGAAATCAAAACCTGCATTTCAACTGTCATGGGTAGATACCTAAAAAGCAAAAATAAAAAAGGTGTTGACCTGCAACACCCCAAAATATGCCCTAATTTTAATATATCTTGCGCGATGTTGCACGTGCTTGCATGGTTAAAATAGCATCATTTTTGTGCTGGGTGAGAATCTGTGCGTAACAACAAGGCACAACCGAGTATCAGCATTGCCCATCCGATGGGTTTTATATACGAGGATTGCGCAGGTTTAGCCACCTGCTGCTGAGTTTTGATTGGGTTGGTAGTAGGCACGTTGTCCATAAATATAGGTCGCATGAATATTACGGTCATCTGCTAAAGTAATGAGGGCAAATAATGCATCTTCAAGATGTTTGGAACGTTGTTGTCGTAAGCGTTGTAAAGCGGTGGCATTTAAATCCAGCACCACAAAATCGGCTTCTTTGCCTACCTTAAAATTCCCCAGCTTATCGTCTAAGTCCAAAGCTTTGGCAGCACCTAATGTGGCGTGATACAACGCTTCAAAAGCAGAGAGTTTTGCCCCTTGCAGTTGTTGTACTTTATAGGCTTCATTGAGGATATGCAGTACATTAAACGTGGTGCCTGCGCCAATATCTGTACCTAAACCGACCTTCACCTGTCGCTCCCAAGTTTTATGCAGCGGAAATAAACCGCTGCCCAAAAATAAATTGGAGCTTGGACAAAAGGCAATTGCAGAATCGGTATGATGCAGACATTGCCATTCATGTTCTTCTAAATGCACACAATGCGCAAAAACCGAACGTGAACCTGTTAAACCATAGTGATGATAAACATCTAAATATCCATTTTGCTCTGGAAATAATTGTTTCACCCACGCAATTTCATTGTGATTTTCACTTAAATGGGTATGTACATAAACATCGGGATATTCGGCTTTGAGTTGCCCTGCCCGCGCCAGTTGCTCAGGGCTAGAAGTCGGTGCAAAACGTGGCGTAATCGCGTAGAGATTACGTCCTTTTCCATGCCATTTTTCAATCAACGCTTTAGAGTCTGTATAGCCTGAGTCTGCACTGTCACACAATGCTTCAGGTGCATGCCGATCCATCAGCACTTTACCTGCAATTAAACGCATTTGATGTTGTGCTGCCGCTTCAAACAACGCATCTACCGATTCAGGATGTACCGTACAAAACACCAAAGCTGTGGTGGTGCCATTTTTCAGTAATTCCTGCACAAAAAATTGTGCAATCTGATCAGCATAGGCTTTATCTGCAAATTGCAGTTCAGTCGGAAAAGTATAAGTATTCAGCCATTCCAGTAATTGTTCACCATACGCGCCAATCATTTCAGTCTGTGGAAAATGAATATGGGTGTCGATGAAGCCAGGCACAATGAGATGGTCAGGATAATGTTGGAACTCAGTGTTGGCGTTTAGCTGTGCCTGCCCTTCTTGCCATGAACCAAACCACTGAATTTTGCCTTGTTCGCAAATTAACAAGCCATCGTCTACATAACGGACTTGTTCTGAAATTTGATCGGCTTGGCTGGTACAGTTTTTGAAATCAAGAAAGCGACCACGAATTGCGGTGCGTTGTACAGGAGATGGCATAAAACAACCTACATTTTTCATTTTTTCAAGAGATTGTACCTTAAATGTGGCTTGTAGCAGTATGATAAAATTTATCGTACGGTAAATTAAAACTTAGCTCAATTGATATAAAAAAGCCCTCTCGAAAGAAGGCTTGCAACGATGATGAGGACTGTTAAATTTTATAATGTGGTTTCATGGTGTTTTCGACTATGTCGAATTGATAACCACGCAGTGATTGTCAGCACAAGTACAATAAAGCCGAGTGAAATCCAGATAGGCATGTGGAATACATCTAACATCAGCATTTTAAAGCCAATAAATAGCAGAATTAAACCCAGCCCATACGGTAAATAATGCATTTTAGTGGCTGCGCCTGAGAGCAAGAAAAACATGGCACGTAAGCCCAAAATAGCCATAAGATTTGCAGTGAGTACAATAAACGGATCGGTAGTCACGGCAAAAATTGCAGGGATAGAATCCACGGCAAAAATAACGTCAGATGCTTCGACCAAAATTAAAACTAAAAATAATGGCGTTGCCCAAAGTACACCATTTTGGCGCACAAAAAACTGATCTTTTTCCAGTGTTGGGGTAATACGCATGTGTTTGCGTAGCCATTTCAACAACGCCATATCTTCAATATTGCTGGCTTCTTGCTCTGGACCTTTTAAGAATTTAAAGCCTGTGTAGACCAAAAATGCGCCAAAAATATACAAAATCCAGGAGAATTCTTGTACAAACCAAGCTCCAATAAAAATAAAAATGGTTCTGAGAATAATTGCGCCCAGTACGCCGTAGAGTAAAATTTTACGCTGTAAGCCCGGTGGGATGGCGAATGCGGCGAAGATCATCAACCAAACGAATACATTATCAATCGCCAGTGATTTTTCCAGCAAATAACCCGCAAAGTATTCCATGACTTTGGTGTTGGCGACTTCTAGCCCAACGCTGTGTTTAAGATACAGCCATAAACCGCCACCAAATAAAGCTGCCACACTGACCCAGGCGATACTCCAATACGCAGCGGTTTTGACTTTGACCGATTCGCCTGCTTTTTGTTTAAAGCCTAAGAAGTCAATGGCGAGCATGACTGCAACAATTGCAAAAAAGACCAGATATAGCCATAAATTGCCGATGGATTCCATACAATCTCCACATCCAACAACTGGCCACAAAAAAACCTTGACCTGTTGTCAGATGATTTCAAACATCTGTAACAACATGATCAAGGTCTTGCCTACATAGAGCGGACTTGTATCAACAAGTATGTGCACTATGCTCAGCGTCCGACTTTTTGCAAAGTGTAATGACGAAACGCTGACACGTTAAAGTTATATTTTAACGCTTGGAGGAGGCTACTCCCCTTGTTCAACATAATTTGGGATTAGGACGCTGCCTAAATCTGCGTAAAGAATTACATAATTTTAAGTGTTGTGCAATTTATTCTGTATGGTAAATCACTTTAATTTGTACAAATTCAGCACAATATTTCGTAAAGAGTGTGGCAAATTGAAAAAATAGATTTAGTTTGATAGGTGGACTTATGCAAATTCAACATCAAAAAACCCAACGCGGTGGCGAGTTTTTTATTGAACGAGATGGTCGGCATATCGCTGAAATTACTTATCAATATCAAGATGATCACACTATTTTAGCAGATCACACTTGGGTCGATCTGACATTACGAGGTCAAGGGGTTGCCCGTCAGCTATTAGATATTTTGGTCGCCTTTGCACGTGAAAAGCAGCTAAAAATTGTACCCGTGTGCTCTTATATTGAGACGGCTTTTGAAACAGATACACAATATGCTGATGTCGTGGCTTAAAAGTCTTTCTACGTTGAAATAATCTAATGTGTTGGTATTAAAACAGCATGCAGACTTCGTCTGTCGTGCAGTCTAAAATTTTCTTGAAAATATTATAAAAGCCCAAAAAAGCCAATCCACAGCGCGTAGATTGGCTTTTTTGTAACATAGTTAAGCCAAGATTATTCGTAATTAATCATCACTTTCATGGCATTTTCATCTGAAGCATGTTTAAACACATCATAGGCTTTTTCAAATTCAGAGAATTTAAAATGGTGCGTTGCCAGTTTTTCTAAAGGTAATTTGCCTGAACAGCAGGTTTTTAACAGCATACCTGTCGTATTGGTATTCACCAAACCCGTAGTGATGGTCAGGTTTTTAATCCAGAGTTTGTTTAACTCAAAATATACCGACTTACCATGTACGCCCACATTGGCAATATGTCCGCCCTCTTTCACGACATTTTGGCAAATATCCCAAGTGGCTTCGACACCTACAGCTTCCATGGCACAGTCTACCCCGCGACCACCTGTAATCTCTAAAATACGTTGTACCGCATCTTCTTTGGCAGAGTTAATAGTATGGGTTGCCCCCAACTCTTTTGCCATCGCCAAGCGGTTATCGTCCATATCGACTGCGATAATTTGTGCAGGAGAATAGAACTGTGCGGTAAGCAGACAACCCATGCCAATTGGACCTGTACCGACAATGGCAATGGTATCACCAGGTTTAACATTGCCGTATTGCACACCAATTTCATGTGAAGTTGGCAATACATCAGACAAGAAAACCGCAACTTCTTCATTTAAACCTTCAGGCAGCAAATATAAAGAAGTGTCTGCAAATGGAGTGCGGACATATTCAGCATGAGTACCATCAATCATATATCCCATGATCCAACCGCCTTCATTTTGGCAGTGTGCATAGAGTTGTTTTTGACAGTTTTCACAAGTACCACAACGGCTGACACAAGAAATAATCACCTTGTCGCCTTTTTTGAAATTTTTGACTGCCGAACCGACTTCTTCAACAATCCCGATACCTTCGTGACCTAAAATACGGCCATCAAATAGCCCTGTCTTGGCAACTGCAGTGTCTTGAATTTCTGGGTTTTTACCTTTCCAAATACCTAAGTCAGTACCGCAAATTGTAGTTTTGGTGAGACGAATCACGGCATCTGTTGGTTGTAAAATTTCTGGACGTGGGCGTTCTTCAAAACGAATATCATTGGCGCCGTGGTAGACCATGGCTTTCATTGTTTTTGACATTGTGACCATCCTTCTTAGTAATAATGATGAAAGACATCCAGCAGCCAACCTGTAGCAACCGTCATGCTCGCAGGATGTAATCTTTTTAAAGTAACAGGTCAAGATGACAAGTTCATGAGCAGTATTGTTGATTTTAATAATTATAATATATAAATTTATAATTAATATAAAAATCCCCTATTTTTTGCCAAAAACAGGGGATTTTTTTTGAAAGAGTTTTAAATCAGTTTAAGCGATTTTAAGCCGTGTGTTGCAACGCTTGAATGAGTTTTTGATGTAAACCACCAAATCCACCATTTGACATAATCACCACTGCATCGCCCTCACCTGCTTGGCTCACGATTTTTTGAATAATTTCATCCAAAGTATTGGCCACCACCGCATGATTGCGAGCAGCCGCAACCACAGGCTGTAAATCCCAGTCTAAACCTTCAGGTTGATACCAAATCACAGCATCCGCCAAACGTGCTGAATCTGCCAAGCCCTCTTTATGACTGCCCATGCGCATGGTGTTGGAACGTGGTTCAATAATCGCCCAAAGCTTACGCTCACCCAAACGCTTACGTGCGCCGTCCAGTGTGGTTTCAATTGCGGTTGGATGGTGGGCAAAGTCATCATAGACTTCAATGCCGCGTATGGTGCCTAATAACTCCATACGGCGTTTCACCCCACCAAAATTGGACAGCGCTGCACATGCGGTTTCAATTGCAACCCCAACATGCTCTGCTGCGGCGATGGTTGCCAAGGCATTGGCGACACTGTGTTGCCCTGTCATATTCCAGCGCACTTCACCTTGTAGCACACCATTTTTCAGAACTTTAAAATGTGAACCATCTGCTGCAAGTTGTTCTGCATACAGTTCCGCTTGTGGGTCTGCATTGAGCGAAGTACGTAGCACAGGTGTCCAGCAACCCATTTCTAACACTTCATCAATATGGGTTTCTGTAATTGGGGCAATAATGCGCCCTTCACTTGGGATGGTACGCACCAAATGATGGAATTGTTTTTGAATTGCGGCCAAATCATCAAAAATATCGGCATGGTCAAATTCAAGGTTATTTAAAATGGCGGTTTTAGGATGGTAATGTACGAACTTGGAGCGTTTATCAAAAAACGCAGAGTCGTATTCATCGGCTTCGACACAGAAATACTTGCCTGCACCCAAACGTGCACTTTCACTAAAGCCTAAAGGAACGCCGCCAATTAAAAAGCCCGGTTCTAAGCCTGCCTGATCCAATACCCACGCCAACATGGTGGTGGTGGTGGTTTTGCCGTGCGTGCCTGCAACGCCCAGTACGTGTTTGCCTTGCAAGACATGATCGGCCAAAAATTGCGGGCCAGAAATATACGGTAAACCTGCATTCAGCATGTATTCAACCGCATCAATCCCACGTTTCATGGCATTGCCCACAATCACTAAATCTGGATGCGGTTGTAAATGGCTGCGGTCATAACCTTGCATTAAGGTAATGCCTGCATTTTCCAGTTGAGTCGACATCGGTGGATAGACGTTTTGGTCTGAACCTGTGACGGTATGTCCTAAATCGCGGGCCAAAAGTGCCAATGAGCCCATAAATGTGCCACAAATACCCAAAATATGCAGATGCATTCCGCCTTACTCCACTGCTTTTATAGACACATCACGTATTTTTGTGCTGTTGTCGTGATTAACTTGATTTGAAGCAACGATAGCAAGGGTTTTGGCGAAAAGATAGTGATTCTTGTATCTCCTTTCAGGGATTTTTCAGCGCTGAATCTGCGCCAAACGATGTAAAAAATTGCTGCTCTTGCATTTTTCATGGCAAATAGCTCGTAAAATAAAACTGAATTTTTAAGATAGTACGACACAATGTCTTCAGCATTTTTACTTTTGGTGGTTGCAAACTGTTTTATGACCTTGGCGTGGTATGGTCATCTCAAGTTTTTACCACATGATGCGCCGCTGTGGCAGGCTATTTTATTCAGTTGGGTGATCGCCCTGTTTGAATACAGTTTGATGATTCCTGCTACCCGTTTGCTGGCGCAGCATGGCTGGGCGGTCGGTCAAATGAAAATTACCCAAGAAGTTGTGACTTTATTGGTGTTTGTCCCGTTTATGATTTTTTTGTTTAAGCAACCTTTTAAACTGGATTATTTATGGGCAGCTTTATGTTTATGTGGCTGCGTATATTTTGTGTTTCGAGCATCTTAAAATGGTGCTTTTGCATGGCTTAAACAGCTCGCGTAGCTGCAATGGTGTGAGCCTGTGGTTAATTATTAGAAAATAACCAGATAAAAATAATCAAAAAAGTCGGTTGAGTCGCCGTGTTCAATTTTAACAAGTCGAAAAATCAGTCTATAATGTGGAGTTCTTATTCAAGCTTGGCTTTCTCGCCTGAATTTCTCTTTCCTTAGTTTCGTTTCTGGAATATTTGTAATGAACGCGGCCGCTGCACAAGACGCTCCTCTCGTTGGAATTATCATGGGTTCTCAATCGGATTGGGCAACTCTCGAACACACTGCCAATATGCTGAAGCAGCTTGGTGTCCCATTTGAAGCGGAAGTCGTTTCTGCACACCGTACCCCAGATCGCTTATTTGAATATGCTGAACAAGCGCGTGATCGTGGCATTCAGGTGATTATTGCAGGCGCTGGTGGTGCCGCACACTTACCGGGTATGTGTGCAGCCAAAACTGATTTACCTGTTTTGGGTGTGCCAGTGAAATCTTCAATTTTAAATGGTGTCGATTCATTACTTTCAATTGTGCAAATGCCTGCAGGTATTGCCGTAGGTACATTGGCGATTGGTCCTGCGGGAGCAACCAATGCGGCAATTATGGCAGCCCAAATTTTAGGTTTAACCCGTCCAGAAATTGCACAAAATGTTGCCAATTTCCGTGCCGCGCAAACTGAGAAAGTTTCAAGCAACAATATTCCAGGTCAGGCTTAAGCGGGACAATTACTATGGATAAGACCATCGGTATTTTTGGTGGCGGTCAATTGGGTCGCATGATGGCACAAGCGGCTTTACCCTTAAATATTCAATGTACCTTTTTTGAAGCCAGTCCAGATTGCCCAGCGGCAACCTTGGGTCAGGTTTTTGCCAGCAAAAGCGAAAATAGCCTACAAGATTTTATACACAGTGCCGATGTATTCAGCCTTGAGTTTGAAAATACTCCGTTGGCTGATGTTGATGTATTGATTAAGCACAAAGACTTGCATCCACCACGTCAGGCTTTGGCAATTGCCCAAAACCGCTTGCTGGAAAAAGGCTTATTTGATGAATTGGCGATTCCTGTTGCGCCGTACCAAGCCGTCAACTCGCTGGAAAGTTTACAGGCTGCTGTAGCTGAACTCGGTCTGCCAATTGTGCTAAAAACCGCAACAGGCGGCTATGATGGCAAAGGTCAGTTTGTACTGCGCAGTGCAGATCAGATTGAACAAGCATGGGCAGAACTTGGCCCTGCAGGCAGCTTGATTGCAGAAAGTTTTGTTACTTTTTCACGTGAAGTATCTATTATTGCGGTGCGTGGTCAAAATGGTGAAGTAAAAACTTGGCCATTGGCAGAAAACCATCATCACAACGGTATTTTATCGCATTCGATTGTACCAGCACCAAACAGCGCAGACTTACAGCCTGTGGCGCAAGACTACATCACTCGCCTGCTCAATCACTTAAATTATGTTGGTGTATTAACGCTAGAGCTATTTGTCACTGACAAGGGCTTGTATGCCAACGAGATGGCACCTCGTGTGCATAACTCAGGTCACTGGTCAATTGAAGGCGCGGTGTGTTCGCAGTTTGAGAACCATATTCGTGCTGTAGCAGGTTTACCGTTAGGCTCAACTGAAGTGGTACGTCCAACGGTGATGGTCAATATTATTGGTCAGCATCCCAAAACTGAAGATGTGTTGGCATTGAATGGCGCACATTTGCATTTGTACAATAAAACTGAGCGTGAAGGCCGTAAAATTGGGCATATTACTTTAATGCCGAATGATGCCGCTGAATTGACAGATTTATGCCGCCAATTGGCAAAAATTTTACCAAATCCATTGGCGCTCAGTGCTGATATGAGCTTGTAAATTTAAAAATGACACCAAAGCGCTCATCACGATGAGCGCTTTTTTATACTTTCACGTTTTTATTCTGCCTATTTTTAAGGTGTTCTACCGTTAATCTGTCTAGGATTGACGCTGTAATTTTAGGTTGATTAAGATAGATCAGGCTGAATAAGCAACCATCACCGTAGCAAAGCAATACTTAAAATAAAAATGCGCACAAGTCTGATGGGAAACAGATGATAATTATGAATTCAAAACTTTAAATTCAAATAGCGCGTTTTAAATTTAAAGCGATGCTTCAACTTTGAATTTAAATATCAGAAATGAATTTAAAGATAGATCTGCAGTTTTGAATTTAAATAAAGTAGCGGCTCTTTTGATCTTTAAATTTAAAAAGCTACTTTTAAATTCAAAGCAATACATCGTAAATATGCAGTGAATGTCGTGTTTTGTGGGTAACTTGGGTTGGTTTAATTTGAATTTAAACTTTTAAATTTAAAAGTCTTATCATGTGTTGTGATTTTGAATTTAAAAATGTGAGATGCTGTACTTGTGGATAAGTGTTTTAAATTTAAAACGAGAAAATGAATTTAAAACTGTGTAAATGAATTTAAAGTTACAGATTTTCATCTGATCTCTGTGGCTGAAGGTGTTATGGTAAAGCCAAGATTTAAATTCAAAACACATCAAAGGGTATTATGCATCGTTTCGCTGTGATTTTTGCGACAGCTGCAATGGCAGCTACTCAGGTTCAGGCAGAACTGATTATCAATGGAAAATCTGTCACCGTAACACCAACGGTCAGTACATCTGCAAATTTTCAACCACAAAACCATTTTCAAAGTTGTTTGGCCAATTTACGCAGCCAAGCCATTGCCAAAGGGGTGAGTGGCAGCAGTTATGATCGCTATACTCAAAATCTCAGTCCAGATTATTCAGTCATTGAGCGTTTAAATTACCAACCTGAATTTTCTACGCCAATCTGGGATTATCTCTCAGGCTTGGTCGATGATGAGCGCGTGCAGGCAGGACAGCAGAAATTGGCACAGCACCGTGATGTGCTCAATCGTGTTGCAGCAGCCTATGGCGTACCTGCAGAAACCGTAGTGGCGGTTTGGGGTGTAGAAAGTAACTTTGGTGCGATTTCAGGATCCTATCCATTATTGCAAGCGCTAGGTACCTTGAGCTGTGAAGGACGCCGTCAAAGCTATTTCCGAGGTGAGTTTTTTACCACCATGCGTTTATTGCAACGTGGTGATGTCACTGAATCACAATTAAAAGGCTCATGGGCAGGGGCGTTTGGGCATACTCAGTTTATGCCATCGACCTATGATGAGTTGGCGGTCGATTTTGATGGTGATGGTCGCCGTGACTTAGTATCTAGTATTCCAGATGCTTTGGCTTCCACCGCTAACTTTTTAAAACGTCGCGGCTGGCAAACAGGGCAGCCGTGGGGCTTTGAAGTCAAAGTGCCTGCAGGCATGTCTTTGAGTGGTGAAGGGCGACGCAATAAAAAATCCCTCAGCAGTTGGGTTAATCGTGGGTTGACTCGTGCAGATGGTTCGGCATTAATTCAGGGCAATTTATCGGGCAGTAGTCAGGCAGGCTTGATGGCACCTGCAGGTGCGAATGGCCCTGTATTCTTAGTGTTTAGAAACTTCGATGCCATTTATAGCTATAACGCAGCAGAAAGTTATGCCTTAGCGATTGCGCATTTATCAGATCGTTTAATGGGGCAGTCTGCATTCCGCACCGCTTGGCCAACCGATGATGCAGGTACATCCCGCGCAGAACGCCGTGAAATTCAACGCTTTTTGTTAAGCCGTGGTTATGACATTGGTGAAGTGGATGGTTTAATTGGCGACAAAACCCGTCAAGCGATTCGTCAGGAACAGACTCGACTCGGCTTGGCTGCAACAGGTCGGGCAGGGCAGCAAATTTTAAGAGCGTTTCGTAATGAAGCGGCCAAACAAATGATGCAATAAGTTGTTGTGATTGCATTAAAAAGGTCTGCAAATGTGCAGACCTTTTTAATTTTTGTCTTAAAACAGGGGATTAAGGTTCAATTTTCACTGCTTCAAGCAAATCAAAAATCACAGTCGTGACATCTTGGCTTAATTCTTTGTTATTAAAAATTTCATAAGCTGAAATGGTGATGTCGGTATCACTTGGCAGCAAACGCTGTTCTTCTTCAATCAGGTGTTCAATTGGTAATAAGGTCTGTCTAACCTCAAGATGCAAAATATCTTTGTATTCAATATTTTCATCTTCAAGTTCAATCACTTGCTCATTAAAATACGGCAATAAAATCGAGTGGAGACAAGGTTGAAGCTCAACAATATCAAAAATTTCGATATCACGGCTTTGTTCAATCGTGCTGATGTGGTCATTTACTTCAATCAGGATATGGTAGTAACTCACATGAATCTCCACAGATCGTTCAGGGTTATACAGAGCCTTCACAATAACATGAAATGAGTAAATTTGCTGCCTTTGCACGTGTAATGGATATGCAACTATCGTACAGGGTGAGGGGAGTTTTGTGTTTTAGTCACTTCAGTTTGCCAGATTGCTCAATGCCGTGCATGGAGTAAATCGAGATCGGCAGGGCGCAGTTGGAAATTCTGCAACTGCTGATCTTTTAGCATTGGATACATTAAGGCATAAGGGTCGTTATGGTGTGCTAAACCCAAAGCATGACCAAATTCATGCGCCAAAGTTAGACGTAAATCATCTTTAGATTGAAACTCATAAATCCGAATGGCCTGACCATCAAAGCTGCCTTTATCAAATAAACGTGGTTGAAAACGTGCATTAAATTGCTGGATGGATACATCAATGTCTTGATTAAGTTGATTGAGGGCATCGACTTGTTGATTGAGCTGGTTAATTTGCTGATTAAATTGCGCTATTTCGTGTTCTAAACTCCACATGTGTTGCTGGATTTCTTGTTTTTTGGCTGCAAAAATTTCCTGTTGCGAAGGATGTAGCCCACCACTTTGGTTAATTTGCTGTACTTGACGATTGTATTGTTCAAGTTGTTGTTCAAATAGCATTTTTTTTGCATCAAGTTGTTGATTTTTATCTGCAATTTCTTGTTTTAGTGCTTGAATATTTTGGTTTTGATTGTTCCAGTGTTGTTGGCGTTGTTCAATGGCTGTAAGTTGTTGTTGGCGTTGGTTTGATTCATCTTGACGTTGATCATAAATCAAGTGAATGGCGAGCTTGGCGTTCGGGTCATATACAAAATAATCTTGTCCCGTCCCTTGTTTCCAAATATGGGTGGCTTCCTGACTCAGTTGTAGTAAATCGGCATGGCTTAAGCCAAAACGCGGATCGACTTCAGCAATACGATAACGTAAGCGAGTATCTAAAGGATGTTTTAAATGATCTAGTGCAGTATTGTGTCGTGTATGAGGATGTTGAATATTTTGATAAATCAGCAAGATAGAAAACAGTATGATTGCACCCAATAGAAACAAACGCATTGCTAGCGACATCCTTTTTTGGGTTTACTGTAGCCGAAAGTAGGGCAGAAACTCAATCTATTTGCAGTTAGAGCATCATTTTATCTATTGTACTCGGTTGAGCGTCCAATTGTCTGTGCTCTTTCATTTAAATCTTGAAGTCAGTGTATGGATATCGAAAAGAAAAACCGCGCTGCAATTGCTTGCAGCGCGGTTTTTGATGTGCGTTAAAGCGACAAATTATTTTTTATCATCTTTGACTTCAGTGAATTCAGCATCCACAACGCCATCATCGGCTTTTTGTTGACCTGCGTCACCGCCAAATGCATTTGGGTCGAAACCTTGTGCACCGCCTTGACCTTGTGCAGCTTCATACGCACGTTGCGTAATTGGCATGATGATGTTTTGCAATGCTTCAGTTTTTGCTTTGATTGCATCTACATCATTTTCTTTGGTTGTCGCTTCAAGCTCAGTGACTGCAGTTTCAATCGCAGTTTTTTCATCGGCAGTCACTTGTTCACCAAGGTCTTTTACTGCTTTTTGAGCAGAAGAAACTAAAGCATCCGCTTCGTTACGTGCTTTTGCAAGTTCTTCAAACTTACGGTCTTCTTCAGCATTTGCTTCAGCATCTTTAATCATCGCTTCAATTTCAGCATCGCTCAAACCAGAGTTTGCTTTAATTTGAATCGATTGTTCTTTGCCTGTGCTCTTGTCTTTTGCAGACACTTTCAAGATACCGTCAGCGTTAATGTCGAACGAAACTTCAATTTGTGGCACACCGCGTGGCGCTGGTGGAATGTCACCTAATTGGAAGTTACCCAACAATTTGTTTTGTTGAGCCATTTTACGCTCACCTTGGTAAACTGAAATGTCTACTGCAGGCTGGTTGTCTGCCGCTGTTGAGAACACTTGAGATTTCTTCGCAGGAATCGTGGTGTTTTTCTCAATGATTGGCGTCAACACGCCACCCATAGTTTCAATACCAAGCGTTAACGGAGTTACGTCTAGAAGCAATACGTCAGTTTTGTCACCAGACAATACGGCACCCTGAATTGCTGCACCAATTGCAACAGCTTCGTCTGGGTTTACGTCTTTACGTGGCTCTTTGCCAAAGAATTCTTGTACTTTTTGTTGTACAAGTGGCATACGTGATTGACCACCCACCAAAATCACGTCAGAGATGTCAGAAGTTGAAAGTCCTGCATCTTGTAGCGCAACTTTACATGGCTCAATGGTACGAGCGACTAAATCAGCAACCAAACCTTCAAGTTTGGCGCGAGTCACGTTCATCACCAAGTGCTTCGGACCTGTTGCGTCTGCAGTGATATATGGCAAGTTGATTTCAGTCGCATTTGAAGATGAAAGCTCGATTTTTGCTTTCTCAGCCGCTTCTTTCAGACGTTGTAATGCCAATGGATCTTGTTTCAAGTTGAAGTTTTGCTCTTTTTTGAACTCTTCAACCAAGTATTCGATCAAGGCATTGTCAAAGTCTTCACCACCAAGGAAGGTATCACCGTTGGTAGATAACACTTCAATTTGTTGGTCGCCATCAAGGTCTGCAATTTCAATGATCGATACGTCAAAAGTACCACCACCCAAGTCATATACAGCAACTTTACGGTCGCCTTCTTTCTTGTCCATACCAAATGCAAGCGCAGCAGCAGTTGGTTCGTTGATGATACGTTTAACTTCTAAGCCTGCAATTTTACCCGCATCTTTGGTTGCTTGGCGCTGTGCATCGTTAAAGTACGCAGGTACAGTAATCACGGCTTCAGTAACTGTTTCGCCCAAATAATCTTCGGCAGTCTTTTTCATCTTTTTCAAAGTTTCTGCAGAAATTTGCTGTGGTGCAAGTTTCTTGTCATTCACTTCAACCCAAGCATCGCCATTGTCTGCTTTGATGATTTTGTAAGGCACAAGACCAATGTCTTTTTGTACCGCTTGGTCTTCATAACGACGACCAATCAAACGCTTAATTGCGAATAATGTGTTTTTCGGGTTAGTTACAGCCTGACGCTTTGCAGATTGACCTACAAGAATTTCGCCATCTTTATAAGCAATAATAGATGGAGTTGTACGTGCGCCTTCTGCGTTTTCAATTACTTTAACTTTGTCGCCTTCAAGTACCGCTACACATGAGTTAGTTGTACCTAAGTCAATACCAATGATTTTAGCCATTTGGATGTTTCCTCAAAAATTCTTTTGCAATGTTTTCACTTGTTATTCGATATGAGAGCCAATCAAAATTTTTCAAGTTGTTTAGATGAAAATTTTTTATCAACTCTCGATTTTATAAGGCTTAAGCGCCAACCATCACCATTGCAGGGCGGAGTAAGCGACCATGTAAGGTGTAGCCTTTTTGTAATACGTTGCCAATTTCATTGGCTTTTGCATTTGGATCAATCCCTACGGCTTGATGCAGGTCTGCATTGAAACCATTGGCTGTATCAATCACCACCACACCAAACTTTTCTAAAGTGGTCAGTAATGATTTCAAGGTCAGTTCCACACCTTCAGACAAGGCAGTTTTTTCATCACCATTGGCGGCAATAGCACGCTCAAGGTTGTCTACAGAATCCAATAATTCTTTAGCAAACTTTTCTAAAGCAAACTTTTTAGCTGTATCTGCTTCACGTTCTAAACGCTCTTTGGTTTTTTCCGCTTCGTAAACTGCATTGGCAGTACGTGCTTTTTCCAATTTTAGGTTTTCTTCAAGTTTGCTCAGTTGTTCTTGTAAAGACTCAACGGAAACTTCTGCTTGCTCAGTATCTTGCGCTGTTTGTTGTTCCGTCTGCTCTAGCTCAAGGTCTTGAGTTTGTTCGTTCTGCTCAGTTGCCATTGATTTACTCCGTTTAAATGGGTTTTTAAACATGTACAGTCCTTTGGCGTCAGTGCTAACTGCGTTATTGCTGAACTGCCATGGTTAGAGAAGTTCGTAATTAGCTAAGAAATCGGGGCAGGGCAGGCAAAATTCAAGCGTGCCAGTAGATTAATTTTCATTGCCATGAAATTTGGTCAAAAAAATACATTTTGAATCAAGATGTCGGCGGATGAATGAAGCAAATTAAACTTTGAAACTTATAATATTTTTTTGTTTAAAAAAGTATGGTAATAGGGAGCTGATTATTCAGCTAAACCAGTGCTTTTATTACGGAGATAGCTAAAAACACTGTTTTATCAACAGGATTCGACTGGGTGTTTGTTCACTATATTGTGCATGCGTATGATTAGAGTTTTTAAGTTTTGGTTGATTAATCGCTAAAACAGCTTAATCGAGAGTAATTATATATTTTACACAAAACCTAACACTGCTTATTCTTTGCGCATAGATGCTATATCGCTGTAGTTTCTTGTGTATTGCTAAATGTGTTTTCGGGGCTTATCTAACTTCTGAATAAGCCCTTTTTTTACCTCATTTGTTTTGCTTTGCTGCAAGACTCAATCACGATCACGTCGTTGTTCACGGTCTTTACGGTTTTCCTGCCAGCGCTTTTGTTGTGCATCACGTTGTTGTTGCCAGCGTTTACGTGCTTCCTCACGCTTTTTTTGTTCAGCTTCAATTTGCTGCTTACGCTTTTGCTCTAGCTGTTTACGCTGCTGTTCCGATAAGCGTTTGCGTTGCTCTGCTAAGCGTTGTCGCTCTTGTTCATAGCGTTGTTGCTGTAATTGCTGTTGTCGTTTTTGTTCCCATTCACGACGTTCTAGTTCACGTTTACGACGCTCTAACTCAACCCGATTTTTACCTTGTTGATATTCCCAACGCTGCCGATCATTGTCATACCGTCGATGATCATCATCATAGCGACGGTCATAGCGTGGCTCATATCGTCCATCGTAGTAACCTTCGTCAGGCACGACCACGCAACCTACGGCTAAAATGGCAGTTGCGCACGAAAGTAAGATCAATTTTTTTGTCATGCTCTGCCTCCTGAGCCGATGAGGTAAATTTGTCTGAAACATCAATCATAGACCGCAATAGTGTCAATGACAGCGTCATAAAAGCAGGGTAGCGTATAGGTAATTTGAATGTGTATAACGATTGAAGCACTTGTATAACAAAATGGTCACTGTGCTGTTGATCATGAAGAAATTATGAAGCGTTTAGGCAAATCATGCAGACATATAAAAAGGAACAGGCATGCAAATTTTGAATTCATCTCTCAAAAATAAATTGCACAAAGGACAAGGTGCTGCTGCGCGTGCATTAAATAAGTTACCAAGTCGAGTACATCATACTTTGGCTCAAGCTTTGGGTTATCCGTATCATTATCCAGACCTTGATCCATTTATTAAATGCATGATGGCGGCACAATTAAAACAAGGGAAAATTGGTTTTATTGGTGCTGACCCTGTACAGTCTAGACAGGCATTTGATCGACAAATGCAATCTATTCTGAGCACTCCAACTGCGGTCAAACGAGTTGAAGAAATCCGTTTAAACTTAGCCAGTGGCAATATCGCAGCGCGTTATTATCATCCTGCACCACATAAAAAATTGCCTTTAATCGTGTTTTATCATGGTGGTGGTTTTGTGGTGGGTGGTTTAGACAGTCATGACGAATTTTGCCGCTTAATGGCGGTACATGCCCATGCACAAGTGTTGAGTGTGGAATATCCACTCGCGCCTGAAGCTAGTCCACAGCAGATTATTCAAGTCTGTGAAGATGCTTTGGCATGGGCATATCAACATCGTCGAGAAATGAAAATTTTAAAAAATCGCATAGCGGTGGCAGGCGATAGTGCGGGTGGTAATATTGCAGCGGTGGTTGCACAGCGTAGTGCTCATTCAGCCTATGCACCTGACGCACAATTTTTAATTTATCCAGCCTTAGATTTTAAGAGTCGCCATCCTTCATTCTTTGCTTATAAAGATGGTTTGGTGCTGACGGGGCAAGATATTGATTTTGTCACACAGCACTATGTCACACAGCATCAGGTCGCTTTGGATGATCCAATCATTTCGCCAACTTTTGGCAAATTGAAAAAACTAGCGCCTGCCTTTGTGGTCACAGCAGGGCATGACGTTTTGCATGATGAAGCTGAAATTTATGCACATAAATTACGTCAACATGCTGTCACGGTAAAATATGTAGAATATTTAGATCAAACACATGGTTTTATTAGCATGACCTTTGTGTCGCGTCGCGCCAAAAAAATCAGCATTGAAATGTGTAAAAACTTTAGAAAATTTTGGGATCGACCACGTAGCTAAACCTTGGGTTGTCTTTGTTAATCTGTTTCACGTGGAACGGTTAAACCAGAGTAGAGATTTCGGCTTCTGGAAAAGTCAGTTCGAACTCAGGCACGTAAAAACCATTGATGAAGCGTGCCTGATTAAAATCAGGAAACAAACTTGGATTCGATTGCCAAGACGCATGTTTGAGTGGGATTAATCTGCCGCGAAAAGAAGGATTAAATTGATAAGATTTCCCTTGCCATGTTTGCTGAATTTTTAAAAGCGCAGCAGGGATGTAATGACTATCAATAAAGCTACGTTGCGTATTGCATTTTTCAAGTTGAATGGCGAATTGCAAATCTGCGTGTTGTATTTTGCAACTTATCTGTCGATCTTGAATATCCCAATCAAAGCTTGCCAGTTCTTTCGGAATACCCCAAAGCTGTTGTCCGTGTTGCACAGAAGACTCAGTTGAAACAAAAATTTTAGGAATGGTAGATAAACGACGCTGCCTAAATAGAGGATGATCTAAAATCAGCAGCTCATCATAAGCGCCAATGGGGCTAGCGTTATAACGTACCCACATGACTTGAACAAGACGCCCTAAAAAAGAAGGTGCTAAGCCAAAAGGCTGTGCCAGATTTAAAAAATGCGGGCTGAGCCAATAATTTAAAATATAGGCTTCACCTTGAAGTTGCCAAGGTGCTGGACACAGTCGGATCTGATCTGAATTATTTTTATACATAAGTTTTCCAGCGTGATAAAAAATAACCACTGATTTATTCGCATAATCTTATTAATATAGATGCAATGCAAATACAACACAGATGGATTGGTCAGCAAATGTTAAAACAAAGTATGTTTACCATGGCAGCAATGCTTATCAGCTTCAATACGATGGCAGCCAACACCGTGGTAGAAATGACAACCAGCATGGGCAATATTGAAATCGAACTGTTTAATGACAAAGCCCCAGTTTCTGCAAAGAACTTTGAAAACTATGCCAAGTCAAACTTCTATAACGGTACGATCTTCCATCGTGTTATCCCAGGCTTTATGGTGCAAGGCGGTGGTATGGATGCCAATATGCAAGAAAAGCCAACCAAAGCGACCATTCGTAATGAATCAAGTAATGGATTGAAAAATACCCGTGGTACCTTGGCGATGGCACGTATGAATCATCCTGATTCTGCCAGCAGCCAATTCTTTATTAATGTGGTAGATAACGATTTCTTAAATCGAAGTCCACGTAACGCAGGCTATGCGGTATTTGGTCAAGTCACTAAAGGTATGGATGTTGTCGATAAAATTGTAAAAGTACCAACAGGCAACTATGGCATGCATCAAAATGTACCGAAACAAGCGGTAAAAATACTCAGTGTGAAAGTGAAAGAGGCTGCCCCAACAAAATAAGCGGATTTAGATTGCAAAAATATGAAAAACATATTTTTAATTTAAAATTATAGGGTTAGTGCGAGTTTTGTGTGTTCTTGAACCAAAATAGTGCGTAAAAATCCAACACTCGTGAAAACAAGCAGTTAAAAGCACTTGCACGTGTAGGAAATTGCCCTATAATGCACACATCCCGACGCGAAACAGCCTACGAACTTAGCTTACAGGGTTGAGTTGTTAGAAGTGTTTTGCGTTAAAATTTCTGCTGACGAGGCAGAAATTAAGATCATTAAGAGATTATGAAGAACAACTTGTGTGGATTTTTACTGATTGATTGATCGAAGATATTTCATTGATTGATTGGTTTAAATTACTCGAAGTTTATTTGAGCGAAATTTAAGTCAGAAAA
>NZ_VPBQ01000019.1:0-46094 GCF_013418635.1 Acinetobacter sp. YH12131 | reverse complement strand
TTGTTCCATTTTAGAGATTTGTTTAAGATAAGATATAACTCATTGAGATGTGTCATAGTATTCGTCGTTAGAAAACAATTATTGTGACATTATTTCAATGAGTTATCTATTTTTGTCGTGTACAGAGTGAGTGCGTAAAAGAATTAGATTAATAAAATACTCAAAAGAAAAATAGTAAAAGGGAACTTACAGAAAATAAGTTACCGGCTCTTAAAATTATATTTAAACAAAGAAGCCCAACTAAATGATTGGGCTTCCTCATATCTAACTTTACCTTATGATTTTCATCAGTGTACTGCAAGAATTTAGACTACTTGTTGACTTGAACACCTTTAAAAATCAATTTCTCTTTTTTTTGTGTTTCTATAAGCAGTTGTGCCTGCCCCTTACGAGATTGAAGATATAATGTGGGAGCATTCACCAGAATATCTATCATCGTACTTTCACGTAAGTTGATATCATCAGGACAGCCCATCATTGTGGCAACAATTGGTTGTTCAGCATATAAATGATTGCCCTTAAAATGAATACCAATCGAATTTATATTACAAAACAAATTCCCAATATACAGCATCTTTTCTGCAAATTTTAGCGTGATAGGTTGGTCAGGTTTTGAAGCCAGAAATAATGAATCTATACGTTCACTATTAGCATTTGTTGCCTCGATTAATTCCCAAGAAAATTGCGCCAAGGTCTGCTCACTAAAGGACATCACTTGTAATTCTTGTATCTTGGACTGATCGGCTGATGAAGGCTTATGACAAGCGCTCAAAAGTCCAACGACGAACATCAGTATAAATATTCTAGTCATCGTTATTGTCCGTATAATAATGAGTAACCCTCTTTATAGAGTTCATCAGTAGAATAATCGCTTTTGATGATCTTTAATTTTATTTATTCTCATGATTTTTCCTTGATCTAATTAAATTTTCAAAAAATACATCTACTTTGTGGTGCTATAGCTAAATTCTAAAGGCTATAGAATGTAAATATTTCTGTAAAACACCATTTTATAAAGTTTTGTACTGCTAACTTAAGTAATTAGCTATATTTGCTTATACAACATCAAGTATTAGTATAAATTTTATTTAAATAATATCGAGCTATTTTGAAATTTTTGTGACTATTTTTTTACACTTTTAGGGCACTCATCTTTCTAGGATAAATGTATTAATTATTAAAGAATGGTTATAGATTAAGTGAATCATTTCTAAGAGATTCTAAAATTAACATAATACACCTTATACGCAATCATTTTTAAATTGTGTTATAATTCAATATGTTAATACCTATTTTATAGCCCACTCTCCATCGAATGGGCTTTTTTTATGATTTTTCATGTTTCACGATCAAAAAACAATCAATGTTCCACGGTTTTGTTTAGCTTTGGCGAATAATCAATGGATGCCATTGAAGCCTTTTAGGTCTTCCGTTTTCTCAAAAATGAAGTCTCTACGATCCAGGATTAGGCAGTTTTTATGGCACTGTTGCAAATAACCACGAATGGTAAGCTGAAGACTGTTTTAGCTAAAGGTGCAGCATATGAATCCTTTCCATGGTCGGCATTTTCAGGGCGAAATCATTCTTTGGGCTGTGCGCTGGTATTGTAAATATGGCATTAGCTATCGTGAACTGCAGGAAATGCTGGCCGAACGGGGGTGAATGTTGATCACACGACTATTTACCGTTGGGTTCAACGTTATGCTCCTGAAATAGAAAAACGTTTACGCTGGTATTGGCGTAATCCTACAGATCTGAGCTCGTGGCATATTGATGAAACCTATGTAAAAGTGAATGGACGATGGTCTTATCTGTATCGTGCAGTCGATCAACGTGGCGATACCATTGATTTTTATCTTTCTTCTAGACGTAATACCAAATCAGCATATTGTTTTCTTGGAAAAATTTTAAATAATGTGAAGAAGTGGCAAATTCCACAAGTGATCAACACGGATAAAGCACCCACATATGGACGTGCTTTATCACGGTTAAAACGGGAAGGTAAATGTCCACCAGACCTTGAGCACAGGCAGATTAAGTATAAAAATAACGTGATTGAATGTGATCATGGCAAGCTAAAGCGGATCATCAGGGCCACATTAGGATTCAAATCTATGAAGACGGCTTATGCCACAATTAAAGGTATTGAAGTCATGCGTGCACTACGTAAAGGACAAGCATCGTCATTTTATTATGGTCAGCCTCAGGGTGAAGTGTGTCTAATCAACAGGGTTTTCGGTCTCTAAGTACTTTTTAAAGGGAACATCATCGACTCAAATCTCTATTTGCAACAGTGCCACTCAAAAAGAGTCCGATGGATACAGTGTTGGCAGGCAAAGGCGAACCTGTCGCAATCCTCAATCGTAATACACCAGCGTTTTACTGTGTTCCAGCTGATCTGTATGAAACGATGATGGAACAACTAGAAGACCTAGAACTGAATAAGATTGCAGATGCTCGTGCGAATCAGAAACGCATTCGAGTAAATATTGATGACCTATAAGTTAGACTTTTTAGAAGAAGCATTAGCAGAATGGAATAAGCTAAATCCAAGTATTAAGCAGCCATTGAAGAAGCAGTTGATCAAGGTTTTGTAGAATCCTCGCATTCCCAAAAACAAGCTGTCAGGACATCCTAATCGCTACAAGATTAAACTTCGTAGTATTGGTTATCGTCTGGTTTATGAAGTCGTTGATGATGAGGTAGTTGTCATCGTGATTGCTGTAGGCAGACGTGAAATCAATGCCGTCTATGATGATGCCAACTCTCGTCATTCATAAATGATGTAATGCCTATAAGCAGATAGTTTCTATGAAAACACTCATGTTTATGGGCATTTTTGATGTAGATAATCTTCGATTAGGTAGTAGTAAATTACAACTATTTTGAAATCAATAAACAACTATTTTGAAACCAAAACGAAATCAATTTATAGGTAAGACATTTACTTCACACAAAGCAGTTGATCCCATTTAAAGTAGTTCTGTGTTAGCCGATTTCGTGACATATTCCATGTTCTGTTCGGCATTAAACTTGCGCCCAAGGCAATCTTGGTTTTGCCATACTTAAGATGAATCGCTTCAAGGGAATCCATCAAAGCGTCACTGATCTCGATATGCTTCATGTCGGTAAACATGTCATATACATGGCTTGCCTTTGGTTCGAGACACGTCAGAATCACGCCACATTTCTTGAAGGCAATGTCCTTGGCATACAGGCCATCAATCATCGCTGTAGCGAGTTTAGAAAGCACCAACAGGTTGTCGGTAGGTTCTGGTAAAGCCAAGGATAAAGACTTGTTGTAGAAGGGCTTTGAGCTATCAAATGGGTTTGATTGTACGAAACCAATCAAACAACCACACAACAGATTATCATCTCTCAGTCTGCTAATCGCATCCATGACATACAATGACATGGCTTCTTTAAGATCATCAATGTGGTAGATGCGTTGACCAAAAGAACGACTAGCAATGATTTGCTTCTTTGCAGGTGGCGTATGTTCCAGTTCAATGCAAGCAATTCCATGGAGTTCCAATAAGGTTCTGTGCATCACTACAGAGAATTGGTCTCGGATCATCAGAGGGGAAGCCAAGACAAAATCCATCACTGAATGAATCCCCATACTGTTGAGCTTCTTCGTATGCTTTCGACCAATGCCCCATACTTCACTTACATCAATTGCTTGATAGACGCTCTCGGCTGAGCATGGATCCATTGAAACCAAGTTGCATACGCCATTGAAGTAATCGTTCTTCTTGGCAATATGGTTTGCGAGTTTCGCTTCAGTCTTTGAGCGTCCTATGCCAATACATACAGGTAAACCAAGCCAAGAAAACACACGCTGACGAATCTGATGAGCATATTCAGTCAAGTCGTAATTCCCTGCATGAGCTGTCAGATCCAGAAAGCACTCATCAATTGAGTAAATCTCTTGCTCTTTTGGCGATACAAAATCGGCTAGGATTTTCATGAATCTGCGAGACATCTCTGCATACAGTGCATAGTTGCTCGATAGCACCTGTACCTGATGCTGTTCGACAATGTCCTTAATCTGGAAGAGAGGAACACCCATTTTGATGCCCAAGTCTTTGGCTTCTTGGGAACGTGCTACAGCACAGCCATCATTGTTGGATAGCACAATGACAGGCTTATTGTTCAAACTTGGGTTAAAGATGCGTTCACAACTGACATAGCAGTTGTTGATGTCTACTAAAGCATAGATCTTCTGGTGAGATGCTTGCATAAGCATGAAACCAATAAAGTATTAACGCTTTCTGAATGGCTTGATGACAAAAGTCACTACACCCCAAATCACCATTTCCTGCCCATCCTTTAGATGAATGTCAGAATACTCAGGGTTCTCTGCTTTAAGCCAATGGTTATGATCACCTTCAATCATGAGACGTTTTACAGTGAACTCATTGTCGATCAGTGCAATCACGATGTCTTCATGCTTGGCTTCAATGCTCCGATCTACAATCAGTTCATCATCAATCTCAATACCTGCATCTCTCATGGAAAGTGAAGCTACTTTCACAACGAAAGTTGCAGCTTCATTTTTAATGAGGTGCTCATTCATGTCCAAAGTTTTGTCGACATAGTCCTGGGCAGGAGAAGGGAAGCCAGCAGCAACCTTTTCTGAAGCCAAGGGAATGTGCATCGAGATAGACGGATCTACAAGTGTAATTGAGGCTATATCATTGAACCTGGCTTCCTTGGATTTAACCAGGTAATTCTTGATCTCGATGACACGAGATTGCGGCACACGAATTACCTTTGTAGGTTCATCATAATTTGCCTTACGACCAGCACCTTCCCGAAATCCTCCACGCTGAGTAACCATCTAGATCTCCTTTACTTATTTGATTATGTAACATAATCAAATATATGACTGGATGTGTTACAGATTCAAGACTATTTCGATGAATGGTGAATAAACCTTATGGTTCCCATAAAGGCTACTGCAAACTTTCTCGCATTATCGCCACCTCACTGGAGGTATACGACAAATAATGTCATCTGCATGCTTACGCACGCATAGATAATTGGTTACTATTCAATTAACAAATATTAGATAAGCTATTCATTAAAGGACGATTCATGGCCCGTGCTCCAAAGAAAGAAGCCAAACAAGAACCATTAGAGGTTGTACTGTGGAAAGCAGCAGATAAGCTTCGTAAGAACATTGATGCAGCCGAATACAAGCATGTTGTTCTTGGTTTGATCTTCTTGAAGTACATCTCTGACTCATTTGAAGCCCACTACAACTTACTGGTTTCAGGTGAAGGAGAGTTTGCAGGAGCTGACCCTGAAGACCGTGATGAATACACGGCATACAACGTCTTCTTTGTTCCTGAGAACGCACGTTGGTCATTCCTGTTAAACCAAGCCAAACAACCTAACATTGGCAAGTTAGTCGATGATGCAATGGAAGCCATTGAGAATGACAACCCACAGTTGAAGGGTGTGCTCCCTAAAGTTTATGCACGTCAGAATCTCGATCCTACGAGCCTAGGAGAGCTGATTGATCTGATTGGTAACATTGCACTAGGTGATGCGAAATCTCGCTCTGCTGACGTTCTAGGGCACGTATTTGAGTACTTCCTTGGTGAGTTCGCTTTAGCTGAAGGTAAGCAAGGCGGACAGTTCTACACGCCTAAATCCATCGTAAGCTTATTGGTTAATATGCTTGAACCATATAAAGGACGTGTATTTGATCCTTGCTGTGGTTCGGGTGGTATGTTCGTACAGTCTGAGAAATTCGTAGAATCGCATCAAGGCTTAGTCGATGACATCTCCATCTATGGACAAGAAAGTAACCAAACCACTTGGCGACTCGCTAAGATGAACTTAGCGATTCGTGGCATTAACTCAGAGCATGTGAAATGGAACTCTGAAGGTTCATTCCTCAATGATGCACACAAAGACCTAAAAGCGGATTACATCATTGCTAACCCACCATTCAACGTCTCTGATTGGAGTGGTGACTTACTTAAAGAAGATGCTCGTTGGTCATTGGGTGTACCACCTGCAGGTAATGCTAACTTCGCATGGATGCAACACTTCCTGTATCACATGTCACCTAAAGGTCAGGCAGGTGTAGTCCTTGCGAAAGGTGCTTTAACCTCTAAAACCAGTGGTGAGGGTGAAATTCGTAAAGCCTTGGTTTCAGAAGCCAATGTCATTGACTGTATTGTGAACCTACCTGCAAAGCTGTTCCTGAATACCCAGATTCCTGCTGCTTTATCCGTTTATTTAAAGCTTTATATGATCTAAGCGGTGGTGATCAAGAATGGATTCAACAATTTCTTAACACTAAAAATCGAGTGACAGGAGGGATTCCACTTAAACAAATTGAAACTGCTCATGGTTTAGTTGTAGTTCTACAATTTGTTGAGACTATCCAGCACTAATTCAATAACAGCTCTGACCCATCCAAAATTCTTAATAGTTTAAATATAAATTTCTTACTTTTTTCCATTAAACTCGCCCGGAAGATGGAATATCTTTATCTAATTCTTTTAATATTTTTTCAGTAGTTGTATGACTTGGTAAGACTGTTTCAGGATGAACAGGCTTATCAACATCACTCACTTGAATACCTTTTTGACGAATATGATAGGCAATTTGCTGCCATCTCTTTTTCCATTTCATCTCTTTTTCTTGGAAAGAGCTGAGTTGCATCTTTAACGACTCTATTTCTGTCTTTAACTCCTCAACAGTTTTACCCAAATCTTCTTTTGAAGTAACTTTGCCTTTTGATAAAGATTGTTTAGCTACATCGTAAGCTGCTTTGATTGCTGGTTTTGCTTGCATTGCTTGGCGAGAAAATTTGAATCGATCTTCTAAAATACTCCAAGTTAATTTAGAACCGAAGTGACCCATTGCCCATTTATTGAGTTCCCGAATAATTCTTGCCTCATCTAGCTCTGTCATACGCTGGAATTTATTAGACATTCGATATTTCCTCTAAATAAGCTTTTGGATCAAACTCAACTACACCGTTATCTTGCAGTTGTTCTGTTAAAACATTAATTTTTTTCTTATTGTGTAAATCCCAATCCACACTTTTCTTAATACGTGTAGATTGCATTTGCTGCTGTACTACCTCTTGTGCATGTACTGTCATAGCCAGAATGCGCTTCTGCTCATCTAAACGCTTCTTATCGTCTTTAACCCACACATAATCCTTACAGTCAGCAGAACATTGTAAATGGCGTTCACAAGGCAATTGTGAGAAATTATGAATGCATAATCCAGTTCCAACATCATGCACGGCTTGAACTCGTGCTTCCAGCACAGCATCTTGTATATTGATAGGAAGATTAAAAATCTGCTCAGCCAGTATTCCTTTGGCTTCACCATTTTTTAACTGTTCTCTAATCATAAGCGCTTTCTTTTCAGGACTGGTATGTTGATAAGCTTTTGTATCTTTAGGATCTGAACGTCCAAACCATTCTGTTTGTAAAAGATCAGATAAACCACCTTCGTCCAACATGGTATTCAAGGTATGTCTAAAATCATGTGTAGTGAATTCAGGAATATCTTCTAAACCAACATACTCTTTTACTAAATCATCTAGATATCTTAAAAATGTTGTTAGCATTGAATGAGTACATTCTACGGTCAGCCAATGAGCTATGCTCTTACCACTAGACATTGTGTAATAACGTAAAAACATTAAATCACTTAAAAAATAACTTTTTCCAAATTGATCTATATGTATCGCTCTTAAACTTTGAGGATTGAAATTGTGTCTACAATACTGTTTCAAGCCTTGAATAGTTGTATACATTTGGCATGAATTCTCGTCTTTAAAGACAAATCCTTCTTTAAATAACCGACTACTTTTACTCAATATAGTTGGACTAACTCCTAAAATTATCAAATCACTAGAGAATAATTGCTCAGGCTGATTTTCTAAGAATCTTGCATCGATATCTTGTGATTTGAGCATTTCTAAAGCTGTATCCCTGCAGTCTCTAGTGAGATATCTAATCTCCTCAATAACCTCTCTTAACAAACTTAAAGTTTGCGAAGGAAGCCATAATTTTCTTTTAGGAGTAAAGGTATTGCCTTTAGATGTTTTTCTAGGAAAGTATTCTAGATAAGCTACACCATCCTGACTAACTTGAATTTCTTGATCTATTAATAGTGAGAGCTCTGAAAATCTTCGACCTGTACAAGCAAAGAAAGTTAATAACAATATATAAAAACGATATTTATGATCTTTTGGCACATTTTGATATAGCTGTCCAAGAATTTTGAAGACGACTGGTGCTAATACTCTTTCGTTTGTTACCAAAGTATCTGGATCATCTAATCGTTTAGTACCAACAGAATTTGCAGACATTGGCCTTTTTTGCTTAGCATATTTGTAATTTAAGAAGTTCTTACATAAGCCATTCGCATCTAGGTGACCTGCAAACTCTGCAACTAATTTATGAAACGCATATGCTGATGATTCAGAATAGTCTTGAGTAATCTTTTCACAAGCAAAGTCTAAATCTTGTCTTGTAATATCATAAATTGATCCTTTTCGACTTTGCACAGCATAATTTATGTAGCTAGCAACTAATACGAACCATCGTTGGTTTGTTATATTTTGCTGTTTAGAATGAAATCTTAGAAGTAATAGTGCTTTAACTAGATCTGCCCAATTTCCTTTTATTATTTTGCCACCTAATTTTGGTGGATAAATAAAGTTTATTGTAATTGAAAGACTATTTTTTCCACTCTGTTGTAGTAAACGTCCTCCTGTTATTTCCCAAACTTCTTCATCCCACTGAATAAGTTCAAATCCTTCTAGTTTTAATAATTTTGCCTTGGCAACAAGATTATTAAAGTTCACTTGTCTGTCGATTTGTAAGCTTGTTAAGAAAGGAATAACTTTTGATTTTCTTAAAACTTTTTCAGTGCTCATACATCTTCCTTCTTACAAGCTTCTGCTACCTGTGCTACAGCAAAAATAACTTCATCTAACTGGATTCCTAAACGAGCATTTTCATATTTTTCTAAACGCTCATTTCTACTGTTAAGTAGACTCTCAAGCACGTATTCATGGTCAGCGTGTCTATAAGGCTGGAATTTTGGACATAAGTAGCATGAAAAGGGAGGATCTAGATGACATATAGAAGATTCACCACATACTCCAATATCTTTTATCTCATCCTCAATCTTATCCCCCTTAAAAACCAAATGCTTTTCAGGCTTATCACCATTCATAGCATTTTCTGAGGAGTCAATAATATGTCCAGAGAAATAGCTAAGATATTGAGAAAATCCTTTTGCAATTGCTTTATCTAGTTGAATAACGATTTTGCCTGCTAGCTCATAATATACGTGAACATGCTGAGTATCAGTATGGTCCAGAATTCTAGCTAGAGCAGCCTTACTGATTCCCTCAGCAGCTAAACCTGTTGCAAGGGTATATCGAAGTCTTCGAGCTGTAACATACATTAACTCTTTTGTCAGAGGAGAAATAATATTGTGCCTTCTTACAAACCCTTTAATTAAAGAGGTGATCATTGAAGAGGAAAAGTTATAAGCATTCTCATAATCGCCAGATAATATCGCTGCCTCGTTTCCATTTATATTTAAAAAAATTGGCTGAGGATTTGGGAGCTTTTTACCCTCATGATAGAGAACGGTATTCGTTTCTTTATTGGCCTTGATTAAGTCATGAATATATTCTGCGAAAGTTGGATCAAGAAATTCCTCAATGTAGTCATCCCGTGGATTAACTAGCCTCTTTTTAATGCGTGGAATTCTTAGGACGTAAACTGGATCATCTGATTCGGGGGTTAAATTAACAAGATCAGAATGTCTTAAATAAGTTAGATTCGCTGGATTTCGACCATAAGCAATTGAAAGTGCGACAGCAGCCTTTTCTTGCAAATGCACAAACTTCTGACTCTTATCTTTTTTCAAAGCCTGAATGAGTAAAGGAAGCTCTAGACTATGATTCAAAGGCCCTGAATCTGGATCTTCCATCCGTACAGCTTCGCCTTTAGGATTCCCAGGAATGGACATCGTTTCTAAGATACTGGCATAAGCTGTTGAAAATCCTAATTCAGGATAATGCTCAGCTCCATACAAATACCATTGTACTGGTCTATATAACGTCCAGAGTTTATGCTCTGCTCGACCTAAATTAATCGCACTTTCAACTACGGAGATTAGAGTTTCTTCAATATCTTGAGCAGAATTTATAGCTTCTATATTGTTTCGGAAAAACTTTGTCCAAATATCCTGAAAATGCTGTAAACCTGCATGAGTAGATACTTTTTCAATCTTTTCTATGATGAAAGATTTTAATACCCATTTAAAATTTTCATTGGGAATCTTCGAAAAATCTAATTTAGAACTATAGGTATCAACTGCATAGGGTAGGTTCCATACGTCGCCTGCTGTATTCACCCGTTTTCCTTCGCGGCTAATAATGAAATCTGGAATATCCCTCCAACCATTTTCATTAACAAATAAATCATGTTGCATATTTTTAGATTCCAAAGATTTCACGTTGATATTGTCCTAAATACTTATTCGCTTCTAATTCTGTTTCTTTGAATGTATAAACATCTTGTGACGATAACGAACTATCTCCCCTCAAATAAGCTAATGCTTTTTTTCTATTGTCTTCCTCAACCCCAGCCTCTCTTAGCAAGCGCTCCATTGAAGATGAAAAAGTATGCCTTAAAGTTTTTGGACTGAAATTTTTAGGTAAAAATTTAGAGTGCTTTTCTTTCAAAATTTGAAAATATTGGGTAATTGAGGGAAGTGAAAGAGGTTTACCATCTTGATTCAGAATCAAGTAATCCCATTCAATAGAAGTTTGATTTCTTTGATCTAACTTCTCTCTCCATTTTGTAATATAGATATCTAACTCTTTCGCAAGAGCTTTATCATTGATTGACAATGTACGTCCATTTCTCTTAATTTGAGGTCTTGGCTTTCTTTTGTCGTTAACATCTGGTGGACGACGATGTACTTTGATAGAAGAGATACCTCCAACCTGTACGTCTTCCACTCTTAAGCTCAATAGCTCTCCAGGGCGTAATCCAAAAGAAAGCATCAGCATCACCATAATATAATTTCTATATTCAATCGGATTTTGACTTCCCTTCTGAGGTTTAATTAACTTAATAAGATTAGATTGCTCACTACTACTCAAACCCTTGCTAAGACTTTTATTGATTGGTGGAGAATTTATAAAACAGCGATCAAGTAAAGAAATAAGTCTCGTCTTGTATGTGACGTAGAATTGATAGTGATCTGATGTAAAAGGTAACGTCCCGATGTACATCTCAATATACCAACTTAGAAATTGTTTGATCGTGATGAGTCTTTGATTGAACGTATCTGGCTTGACTGCAATCTTTATTGTTTTATGTCTTTTGTCATGATCTTTTCTTAGAAACTCTACAAGACTTCCTATAATTTCAGCTTCAGTAAAGGGTTTCTTGTGGATCAGCCTTTCATGCAAGTCAATCTTATGAATTTGAAACCATTCGTATAATAGTTTTATTTCTCTTAGGTTCCTAATGAGCGTATTAGAGCTTGCATGCCTTTTGGAGAGAATAAACTCATTTGGTAAGGGTATTGGCATACCATCATCATCTAAGAGTATAGGCAACAACTCTCCAGAATCATGCAAGATTACCTCTACATCCATCTCATAAAACTTCCAACCTTGATACATTCTTTTTAACACATTAACTTAACAAAATAAATTATATATGCACTTTTAAATTAACATTTTCTATAGTTAAAAAAATAGCCTCAATTATTAACAAAATAAAATAAGCTATTTTTCTGTTTAAATAATTAATTTTAAATATATTTAAAACAATTACATCTCAAATAAATTAACAAATTAATTGAACATATGATCTAGAACGGCAAATCATCCTCCAAACCCTTTGTTTCGACAAAGGGTTTTTTAATGCAGATTAGTGAGTTCAGCATCGGCTTGATCAATCAGTTTTTAAATAATAAATGGATTTTTAATTCTAAAAACCGATCATTTTTATAAAAAAGTACTGTTTTACCGATTCTATCGGGTTTTGTATTCTAACTACACAAGATAAGCAATCCCCGAAACGAATTGAGGAATACAGCATGAGTTTAATCAATACTCAAATCAAACCATTCAACGCAACCGCTTACCGAAATGGCGAATTTATTGAAGTGTCTGAGCAAGACCTTATTGGCAAATGGTCAGTAGTATTTTTCTACCCTGCAGATTTTACCTTTGTTTGCCCGACTGAACTTGCAGACTTGGCCGATCAATATGCTGAATTCCAAAAAATGGGTGTGGAAATTTACTCAGTATCTACAGACACACACTTTACCCATAAAGCATGGCACGACACCTCAGAAGAAATTAAAAAGATTCAATATCCAATGATTGGCGACCCAACTTGGACATTGTCTAAAAACTTTGAAGTGCTGATTGAAGCAGAAGGTTTGGCAGATCGTGGTACTTTCGTGATTGACCCTGAAGGTAAAATCCAAATTGTAGAAATCAATGCAGGTGGTATTGGTCGTGACGCGCAAGAATTGTTGCGTAAAGTGAAAGCAGCGCAATATGTACATGTGCATCCTGGCGAAGTTTGCCCTGCCAAGTGGAAAGAAGGCGATGCAACCCTAGCACCATCTATTGATTTAGTTGGTAAAATCTAACCGAATCATCGCACTCAATTTTAAAAATCCAGAATTGCGCTTCTGGATTTTTTATGCCCATGATTTATTTCACTATGTATAAGTTTCAACAAGATTATTCCATTCTTGCAATGCTGTATGCCAAATTTGCACTAGGTTGTGGTGCGATGAGCGATTAAGATCAAAACATCTATTCTCCTAGCAATAGGTGTAACACATGAAAAAAATAATCGGTTTATATCGCAACCAAAACATGCATTGGGTGGGCGATGGTTTTCCAGTCAAAAATCTATTTTCTTATGACCGTTTAGGGCAGGCGATCAGTCCATTTTTACTCTTGGATTATGCAGCGCCGTATCATTTTGATGCGACTACCGCACAACATGGTGTTGGTTCGCATCCACATCGCGGTTTTGAAACGGTGACGCTTGCCTATCGGGGCGAAGTGACGCATAAAGATTCGGCAGGTGGTGGTGGCACCATCAAAACAGGCGATGTGCAGTGGATGACAGCAGGTGCGGGTGTGGTGCATGAGGAATTTCACTCCAAAGACTATGCAGCACAAGGCGGATTGTTTGAAATGGTGCAGCTTTGGGTGAATTTGCCTGCCGCAGACAAAATGACATCGCCACGTTATCAAGCCATTGAATCTCAACATATTACGACAATTGAGTTTGAAAATCAGGCGGGGCATTTACGCATTATTGCAGGTCAGTACGCAGAGCAATCTGGGCCTGCCAGCACCTTTAGCCCTGTCAATGTTTGGGATGGACAATTGAAAGCTGCACAGACCCAAGCGCTGCATGTGCCGGTAGATCACAATACTTTATTGGTGGTGTTGGCAGGTGAAGTGCGGGTCAATGGCAGTCAACTTGTGCAAGATCACTCAGTGGTGTTATTTGCTCAAGATGGCGAAGCGTTAATTCAGCTTGAAGCACTGCAAGATACGCAATTTTTAGTGCTGACAGGCAAGCCATTAAATGAACCTATTCAAGGCTATGGTCCATTTGTCATGAATACCAAGCAGGAAATCATTCAAGCTTTTGAAGATTTTAATCAAGGCAAGTTTGGTGAAATTCCGATTCAACATCAAGCAGGTTAAGCTTTAAAAAATCTTAGCCAAGAAAAAAGCCTCATGTCGATGTCCCGACCGAGGCTTTTGTTGTTCTGGCGCTGTCAAATTTCTAGTTTTAGCGGATTGATCATATTCCTTATGATAATTATATGTGATGTAGTTATCATTTTTGTGCTTGGTATCATAGCGTTTAGAGATTTATTTGTAAAACGAAAATTATAAAATTGGTGAATTTATCTACATGGTTTAGAACACTATTTATAGTATTAAAGAAATAATATGAATAAATTCTAAGGCTTATTTAAGCACTTTCTGATTGTTAAAAAATGTAATCATATTGCCAATGTACTTTGTGTTGTTTCTCTGTGAAAAGTACACAATCTGGTAGTTTTTAATAGCTCATTTTCCTTAGGCATGGTTCATAATTTCATAAAGTATGTAAAAAGATGGATGATCGGTTTGGATATCGCAGTGATCGGTAGTGGTATGGCTGGACTGGCTACCGCAAGAATTCTTAAAGATGCAGGGCATAACATTACAATTTTTGAGGCGCTGCCTGGTCGTGGAATGGACAGTCATAGCATCGAATTTGAGGATGGTTTAATTGATGCGCCGTTACGGGTCATGAACCCACATTTGTGGAAAAACACCCTCAGCTTGGCCACACATTTAGGCATTAAAACTTATCCTGTGCGTACTTATATGGCGTGCAGTTGGTTATTTGAAGATCGTACCGAAACTTGGCTGACCACAAGCCGTACCCGTATTGGTAATTTCCCAATCATTAACAACCGTAAAGGCATACAACAATACGGCTGGCGTTTGGTAAAAGGCATGTTGCAGTTAAAAACAGCCATCGCTAAATTTTTCAAATCTAAAAACCAAGACATTACCCTTGCGGAATTTATCAACCGTAACGAAATTGAAGAAGTGTTTTGGCATGGTGCAGTGATGCCAGTGCTTTACACCATTTGTACTTGTGACCCTAAAACCATTGGTGAATGGCCAGCAAAACCATTGTTGGTATTTTTACGCCAATTGACTGATGGTGATGCATTATTGCGTTTACAAGGTGGCACGCCTGCATTGGTTGATAAGTTGATTGAAGGTATTAATATTCAAAGTGGTGCAGCGATTACTCGTGTTCATCAACAAGAAGATGGTGTAATTGTTGAAAATTCTGAGGGTCAGTCGCAAACATTTGACCGTGTGGTGATTGCAACGCCAACCACTAAAGTCCAAGACTTCTTGGACAATCAACAATTTGCAGAAGATATTGAATTGCTTAAACAGTTCAAATTCGAGCAGGGTGATTTGGTGATTCACACTGATCAAACGGTGATGCCGCCAAAACGTAAAGATTGGTCTGTTTTAAGTTATATGATGGATCGTAAATTTACTCGTCAGCAATTTACGGTATGGCTTAACTCGATCGAACCAACTTTGGTCGGTAAATCGCCAGTGTTCCAAACATGGCGTCCAGTTACACCAATTGATCCGAAAAAGATCATTTCAACGGTAACTTTAACCCGCGCTGTGGTGGATTCAAAGACAGTGGCATTAAACAAAGAGTTGCAGCAGCGCCATCACCAAGACAATCGTAAAGTGTTCTTCTGCGGTTCATGGTCGTGCGATGGTTTACCAATTTTAGAATCTGCAGTGACTTCCGCTATGCATATTGCAGAAATTTTTGGTGCACCATTACCGTTTATTGATTTAAAACCACAAGTTGAGGTTGCGCCGCAATTAGGTTATTAAGTTTAGGGTCTGTTGATATTTCATAAATGGTTTGTGCTGTAGGCTAAAACTGAGCAGATCAGGCATGAAACGCAGGGAATAGCGAGACTATTGCCAAGTTTCATAACGCAATCTGAGAAAGTTTTAGCCACAGCCTTTCAGGACAAGCATATTTTTTGCTGCTATTGCGTTATGAGTCAGTCATTTAGAATGACTAAATTTCCTGCCTCATGCCTTATATCAGCTAAAAAATATGCGTTGTCGCAAACATAGATGAATTATCAACAGCCCCTCTTTTTTGAATTAGACTGAGTCAGTATGAAATGGCAACAGGCGATACGACAGCATTTTCCAAAACATAAATATGCCATTCAAGCGGCATATTTGGGAGATACTTCCGCACTGCCGTGGAGCAATTTAGGTTATTGGTCAGATGCAGTGGGATCTGATTATCCCGCTGCATGTCAAAATTTAGCAGCGCATTTGGCCGCAGCAGTGCATTTAAATTCAAAAGATGTTGTACTGGATTTAGGCTGTGGGCAAGGTGCCAGTCTTAAATATTGGTTGGAACACTATCAAATACAACGACTTGAAGCTGTTGAGCTACAAGATCATCATGTGCAGTCGATTCGACAACATTTAAATTCAAATATTAAAATTCACGCTGCTTCATTTTTAAATTTAAAAGCACTTTTTCCACAACCACGTTTTGATGTGGTGTTCTGTATCGATGCAGCATATCACAGTCATTTGAATTCATTTTTAAGTCAGGTCAGTGCGGTTTTGAATTCAAATGGACGTTTGGGCTTTCATTATTTAATTTGGGCAGAACAAGCGCCACCACATGCATTCAAACAGCTGCAATATCGTGCCTTATTAAAATCTGCCGATGTCAATTTTAAAGATCTAATGTCCGAAAGTCAGCTTCGAGCGGTTTTAGAACAGTTTGAATTTAAACAGATTCAGGTGGAAGATTTGTCGGCACAGGTTTTGGCGGGTTTTGCTGATTATGTGCATCAGCATCTCAAGCATCAAATTCAAACGCGAGATGCAGACTGGTTTAAAATTGCCATGACCGCACGTTTATGTGCCAAGCTCTATGCAGATGGCTGGATTAAATATGTGCAGGTGAGTGCGGAAAAAGCTTAATCTATTGTAATGAGCTGTTAGATGATGGGATTTTTCGGTGTTTAGTTGTCCATGCTTAGCTTTAAATCCTACCCACCACATGAAACTGCTTCGGTAAAATTTTTGCGCCACACGTCAATTGATCTCCGACATAAGCCACGGCTTTATCATCAAAAAGAATATGATCGTGACTTTTTATAATCGTGGACCAACGTTGGCACTGAGGGCAGAAATGTCCATCACCCGCCACAAAATAAATTTCCCATTTGAGAAACACGCATTTGGTTGGCAAGGATGATTCCACCATGATTGGTCATGGAATGATGCGTTGCAAAGCTTTGAGCCATGAGGTCTTCCTTAAACTGGAAAATTTTAGAGAAGCATTGTTTTAATACTCAATTTTCTAAGACTTATAATTTTAAATTTTTATTTTAATTCACAAAAATATTTTTAAATGTCAGTTTATATGGATGAAACATCAACAAAATAGACCATCAATATAAAAATACGATCTGAAATATGTGTACAGCATTCTAAATCATAAAATACATTTAACAAGTGAAAAGTCACAATCTTGTATTGCAATTGAAGTTTTGCAGATACATCGAAGCCCTAAATAAATTGGAGATTCGAGCAGCATGAGGAAGATAAAAATATACGTTTATAGAAACAAAAAACCTCATAAATTAAAAACTTATGAGGTTTAATATGGTGCCGGCACACGGATTCGAACTGTGGACCTACTGATTACAAGTCAGTTGCTCTACCAACTGAGCTATGCCGGCGTTGTGTAGAGAATTTTACAGAATTTTTACGTGTGCGCAAGCCAAAAAGTAACCGTTTAATGCAGGGCATAGATTTTTTGCAGATTTTGTATGCAGGGTTTTGGCGCGTTACAAACGAGGAAATCACACAGAAGATTTTGTAGGAAATGAGCCCAGCGGGTGGGCTCATTGAAGAAAACAACCTGAAATGAGGTGTGAAAAAGCGATTATTTATTTCTTAAGATACGATCTAAATCCTGTGCACATTCTTCTAAGGTAAAGGCCATATCAAGTTGCATTTGTGGTTTGAGTTCATTTGCGAGCGTTCTCCATTGTTCAATTAGGCGAATGGCTTTTTGAATCTTATGTTTGTTGATGTCTTTGGCGATGGTAGGCGTATATCCTCCACGTTTAGCATTTTTAATTTGTTTGACATAATTTTGGCTGTTATTCATGTTCGCTCCCGAATAGCAGTTATATATGTAAGGCATTTGCATGCTTTTATTATGCTAAAGCTTAATGATGACCCTTTTATGTAGAAAGCTGAGATGACGAAATAAAAATAAAAAAAGGTTTTGATAAAAAACAATAAATTTCTTCACCTCTCCTTTTTTGACGGCATAACTCAGTTGTAGCATAGCGATTGAAGATTGTCTTGACTGCAGAGTAACGCAATGTGTCATGTTTGTTGATTTTTCATCAATAGAGGGATTGAGGATTATCAAAATTGGCGATGGAGATGGTCTTAACTGCAAATTCCGTTTATCGCTTTATCCATTTTACGCTCTAGATAATTGCCAAGTTGCTGATTAGAATAGCGCCACTATAAAAATAGCAACGATAATAACAATGCAAAGTTCACTCTTTGCTGTATTAGAAAAATTTGGCTTAAGCCCTCAACACCGCACAATTCATATCCAGTTTTCTAATTCAGCCTTAAATCATCAGGTCTTTTTGCAGTGCGTTTATGGTCAGCATGCCATCAACCAAGGTTTGCAGATGGATGTCTTATGCCTCTCACCGCATGCAAATTTGCCGTTGAAACAATTTATTGGCAGTCGGGTGGCTGTAGATCAACTCACCGATCAAGGCGAATTATTTCGACATAGCGGCATTATTACTGCAGCAGCGCAAGGGCAAAGTGATGGCACGCTCAGTCTCTATAAATTGCAGATTCAGGATGCAACGGCTTTGTGGCATAAACGCCGCAACAGTCGGGTATTTATGAATAAAACTGTGGTGGAGGTGAGTGAAATTCTGTTTAAAGAATGGCAAGACCGCAGTGCATTATTTGCTGCAAGTTTAAGTTTAGATTTAAGTGGTCTCAGTCAGCGTTATGCAGTTCGACCTCTCATCATACAATCCAACGAAAGCGATTATGAGTTTTTAACCCGTTTGTGGCGTAGCGAAGGCATCAATTGGTTGGTGGATGAAAAACAACCTTGGGTTGAGCATTTTTTAACGCCTATGGATACACAAAAATTAAGACTGATTGAGCAGAATAGTCATTATCAGCCCTTAAAACGTAGACGAGTGGCATTTCAGCGTACAAGTGCAATCGAGCAGCGGGATAGCATTTACACTTGGATGGCACAGCGTAACCTGCAACCCACTGAAGTACAGTTACAACGCTGGCAACCCGATCTTTTGGCACAGGACCAAAATTCAGTACAGTTCACATCGCCCTTACAAAGTAGCACACAAAATAGTGAAGCTTTAAGTTTAGAACAGGCGTGGTGCGTGAGTCCTGCGTGGATGCAAGACTTAACTGGGCAAGATCAGGTGACAGCTGCAAGTACCGAACAATTAGAACAATTGGGACAACAATTGGCTCAGTATTATGATTTGCAGGCAAAATATTTTTCCGCGCAAAGTAATTTACGTGATGCGCAAGTGGGGTATTGGTTTGAATTACACGGGCATGCTGAAATTGATCAACATCCCCAAACTGAACGAGAGTTTTTAATACTGTCCAAACAGTTTTATAACCAAAACAATTTAGCACCTGAATTACAACAGCATTTTTTGAGTCTGCTGCAACAAAGTCAGTGGACATTTCAGTTACCGTTGGAGGGTGATCCTCAACAATTTTGTCAATTGAATTTGATTCGACGACATATTGCGCTCGTTCCAGAGTTTAATCCATTACTGCATCGTCCCGTGGCTTATCCACAGCGCGCTAAAGTGGTTGGACCTGAGGATGAAACCGTGCATGTAGATGCGTGGGGGCGTATTAAAGTTCGGTTTTTATTTACCCGAAGTGATGACCACTTGCATGATGGTGGTGCGGGTGCCAACGACAATGAGAGCGATTCGGCGTGGGTGGATGTACTCACACCGTGGGCAGGTGAGGGTTATGGTGCAAGATTTCACCCACGTATTGGTGAAATTGTGGTGGTGGATTTCTTTGATGGCAATATTGATCGTCCTTTTGTGGTTGGACGTTTACATGAGGCAGAACGACAACAGACACAATTCGATACAGTTGGAACTCTACCCGATACCAAATACTTGAGCGGGATTCGTTCACAAGAAATACGTGGTGCAGGGTTTAACCAACTTCGCTTCAATGACACCACCAAACAATTCAGTGCGCAATTGCAGAGTAGTCATGCTGCGAGTCAGTTGAATTTAGGATATTTGAGCCATCCAATGCGGCAGGAGGATTCAATTGGGCGCGGCGAAGGCTTTGAATTAAGAACTGATCGGTGGGGAGCTGTGCGTGCAGGTGCAGGCTTACTGCTTTCAACTCATCCACAAGCACAGGCACAAGCGTATCATTTAGATGCGAGTCCTGCCAAAAGGCAATTGGAGTCCAGTTTAGCGGCAAGCAAAGGCTTAAGTGAGTTGGCACAAAATCAGCAAACAGATCCTTTGGAAACACTGGAGCATCTCAAAGAATTTTTAAATCAAATTGAACTAGAAGATCAAACTAAAGCGGCAAGTTTTAAGCAGGCGGTTATGATTCTTTGTGCGCCCAACTCAATTGCAGTTTCAACTCAGCAAGATTTACACCTTTCTGCAGATCAACATATTCATCAAAGTGCCGCAGGCAGTATTAATGTTTCTACCCAAAAATCTGTGATTACACATGCACGCGATAAAATCAGTTTATTTGCAGCGGAGCAAGGTATACGTGCTTTTGCAGCCAAGGGTAAAGTCGAAATTCAGGCACAAGATGGTGCTATAGATGCAATTGCACGCCAGAAAATCAAGCTGATTTCTACGGAAGATCGGGTGGAAATTACCAGTCCAAAAGAAATTGTGCTAACGGCAGGTGGTTCACAAATCAAAATTAATTCAAAAGGTGTTTTTGTGAGTACTTCAGCTAAATTTGAGGCGAAAGCAGGACAGCATTGTTTTGAGGGTGGGGAGAAGATTATTGAAGAAAAAATAAGCTTGCCTAAGTCACCAACGTTATTCAGTAATAAAATTAATTATCAGTGGAATCAGCCCTCTACAGGAGAAAAAGAAATCTTTGTTTTAGATAAATTGAATGGAAAGCTCATTAAAACTAATAAATCTATATTAAATGAAAATAATCAATTGAGTACGTTACGCTTTTATACCTCTCAACCGACAGACTTTGTTGCTTTAGGCTTCGCGTCTTTATATACACAACTGATCCAAGAATCGAATCTTGACAATATAGATGAACTAATGGATGAGGTCACGGAGATTAACTCTGAGGACGATGTATATGCTGAAGAGGAGGTTAAGTAATGAGTAATTTAGTTACAGTAATCTCAAAAATTTATGATGCCTCTGGGAAATATGTTATCAATTTAAACGTTAAATCGCGTTATAAAGGTTCATCAAGAGAAAATTCAAAAAAAACAGATAAAGAGGGATTATTTATATTTCAAGGTTCGCCTAATCGAACTGTAGAAATTTTGGCAAAGCCTCCTAATGCTAAAGATTATATTGTGATTAAAACGCTTAACTCATCTCTTGTTTCTTCTAGAAACAATCCTCTAAAAGTATTTTTACCTAAAAGCATAGAAGAATATCGGAAAGAAAAAATTACACCTAGCTCAAAAGGAATTGTCACAACTTTATTTAAAGTCATAGATTGTAATGAGAAAGTTTTAATTAATTTCCCTGTGAAATCTCGTCCCAAAGGAAGACAAAGTTCATTTGAACGCACGACAGATGAGCAAGGAATTGTAGAAGTACTTTCTTCACCCAATCGGGACATAGAAATTCTAGTTTTGAATTTGGAAGATAAATTTGTACTGAAAAGTACTATTAACTCAGAAAATGGCTCTCAAACACCGATCATAATTAAATTAGATGAGCCTTATGAAAATTTTATAAGTAAGACATTCATAAGTCTTTTGGATCGTAATCATCAAGATTATGTGGTTGAAAATACCAAAGTGGAAATTGTTGCGTTAGGTACTCAAACGAAAAAAATTCTTTCTATATCCAATGGAAAAATTCCTGTTCAAAGCAGGGTTGGTGAGAAAATTCAGATTACTGTATTTAAGCCAGATGGCTCTCCTTTAAGCCCAGAAACTTATTTAGTAAAAAGCTTAAAACAAAATAATGTTAAATTGGTTTTGGATGTGGATGTAATTAAGGGAAACACAGTAGAGGGAAAACCTGTTATTGACAAGACAATTGGAAATATTAATTGCTCTGACAAGTGTACCGTAGAGACAGTCTCTTTTATGACTAAGCCTGGTCCGTACATTATATCGATGGAAACATGGAAAAAAATTTTAGAATTCGAAAGATATGAGGCGAAGCCTTATCACCCTGGGGATAGATCAAGTGGTGTTACACTAGGAATAGGATATGATTTGGGACAACAATCTAAGTCTCAAATCTATAAAGATTTATCTCCTTTTTATTCTTCCGAACAAATTAAACGTTTGTTAGAAGCACAGGGTAAAAGTGGATCTGCTGCTGCGGCATTGGTTCCTAAATTGATAGATATAAGAATTTCGAAAGAAAAGGCATTACATTTAGCGACAGCTTTGAAAACTAGATATGCACAACAAGTCCTTACTATTTACCCCAAGACACTTGAATTACACCCTCATTGTCAAGGAGTTCTATTATCCTTGGTCTTTAATCGAGGGATAAGTTTGAATGACAGAAAAGGACAACTTACACGTAAGCACATGCGTCAAATTAAAGAAGCATTTGAAAATAATAAAGTAAATACCATACCAAATATCTTTAGAGATATGTCTAAATTATGGACTAAAACGGGACCCAGCGGAAATAGTGGTGTAGGACGTCGCCGGAGAGAAGAAGCGGTTATATTTGAAAGAGGGCTGAAGTGTGAGTGTTATAAATAAAAAAATAATTTTTTTTCTACTATCTATCATTTACATGGTAAATAGTAATGCAAATGAGCATAATTGTGTTATTGGTAGTGTGGTTTTTAATGACATTCTAAATTGTTATATAGAAGAATATAAGGAATATGATAAAAAGTTAAATAAATTATATCATCAGAAAATATCTTGTTTAGCGACTACGAGAAAAAATAAGCTACGTAATTCTCAAAGAATATGGATTAAGTTAAAAGAAAAAACCTGTATTGTAGATGAAGAAAATTATGGAAGAGAAAGTCACTTTGAGGCAATGATCTGTGAAATTGAGATGACAAAAGAAAGAATCAAATATTTGGAAAACATTAAATAATTTGAATAGTGAGTATAGGTTTAGTTGAAAATCAATAAAAATAGACCTGTTGATTGGTAGTGTCATAAAATCATTGAAAAAAATAAAAGGTATTTCGAGTGATTCGTAATTTTTTATTATTAACATTGGGCATAGTAAGGTCTGTACATGCTGATTTTTCAGATCAGCATTATTGTTTCTTTAGTAGTGATAGTAAACATGTTCTATTGGTGCCTAGTGAATATCCTAATATAAATTCAATTATGTATTATCCATTCATGAAAAAAATTGAACTATCTACGACTTTAAGGATTGAAGAAGTGGATATGGGGGATAACGCCAAGCCTGAAATTTATAGGACAGTACAAGAGATTATTGACAATAAAGTGAATGGACAATACAGGTTTATGTCACAAGGCTATATCTTGTATGAAGCAGAATATTTAAATTTAAAAACTAAAAAGACAACAGTTTTTAATAAAATAAATTTAGATGCAAAGGGTATTAATTGCATTTAATAAAATCAAGAAGCCGACTCTCGTCGGCCTCTTTATCTTAACCTTCCAAAACTTCTTCTAGCAGCTCCTCACTTGGGGCAAAGTAATATGCGCCATCCATGGCAGTCACAAAGTGCAATAAACGGTCATGGATGCCATCACCTGAAGTACCAAACATACGTTCTAACATGGCATCAATAATGCTCAAATCTTTGGTATAAGCAATAAAGAATAAACCCTGATCGCCCTTGCCATCACCATAAGGTAAAGAGTGGCGCAAAATTTCCATTTCATCGCCTGCATCATCTTCAACGACTGTACGTGAAACGTGCGAATTTTCAGGTTGTACATCTTCGTCTAATTCAATCGATTCAAGTTTGGTGCGTCCAATCACGTGTTCTTGGGCATCGACTTTGAGCTTTTTCCATTTTTCTAAATCGTGACAATAGCGCTGTGCAAAAATAAAAGAACCATCGGCAAACACGCCTGCATCTTCCCCTAAAAGTGCAACTTCGGCACGATCATCTGGAAATTGTGGGTTTTCGGTACCATCAATAAAGCCAGTCATGTCGCGTCCATCAAAATAACGGAAACAAACCCGTTCATCCAAGACTTCAATTTTGTCTTGAATCCCCTCAAAAAAGGCCTGACTAAGTGCAAAGCAAATATCCGCACGTGTACTGGCGAGGTGAATGATCACATCTGCAGGCACGGCAGGCATTGGGTACGCACCTTGAATCGGTTGTAATTGTTTAAAACCATCTGGAGATTGCTCATAGAGTTGTGCCCAAAGTTCAGGACCAAAAGCAACGCCAGTTTTAATTTGGGCATGTGGATGTTGGGTAATCAAACGATCCCGTGTGCTAAACAAGTCAGCCAATTTTTCTTTTAATTCAGCAATGCTTAAGTATTTTAAACGAAGTACAAGAAAGCGAGCATGATCTGAAGGTAGTGGCAAAATTACAGATTGGGCAGTCATGTATAGCTCCTGAAAATTTGTTGTTTTCTATAAAGTTGACTTTATTGTGCCTGATTGCATGCAGGCTTAATAGCCCGAACCCGATTTTATTCAACGTTTTTAGTCATGAGATTAAGTGAAATATCATATAATGCACTGTCTTGTGAAAAGCGGCGATATATGTCTTATCAAGTTTGGATTGCGTTTATGTTGGCCTGTTGGGTGATTAGTGTTTCACCTGGCGCGGGTGCAATAGCATCTATGTCGAGTGGTTTGAATTATGGTTTTCGACATGGGTATTGGAATGCGATTGGTCTACAACTCGCTTTATTATTGCAAATCGCGATTGTAGCTGCAGGGGCAGGAGTATTATTTGCGACAACGCCTTGGGCATTTCTGATTGTGAAATGGTTTGGTGTGGCGTATTTGTTATATTTGGCGTATTTGCAATGGGCAGCGCCTACACAGTCAATTGAAATTCAGCATGAGCTGACGCGAAAATCTGCTGGAAAATTGGTGATGTACGGCTTTCTGGTCAATATGAGCAATCCCAAAGCAATTGTGTTTTTATTGGCAGTTTTACCGCAATTTTTAGATTTATCTAAACCACAATGGACGCAATATGCAATTATGGCGTTGACCATGATTAGTATTGATTTGATTGTGATGGCGGGCTATACGGGCTTGGCTGCAAAAGTTTTGTGTTTGTTAAGATCACCGAAGCAGCAAAAAGTCATGAATCGTACTTTTGCTGCATTGTTTGCAGGCGCTGCTTTTTTGTTAAGTTTGGTGCATCAGTAATGTCTTCAATTAAACAAAAGTGTATGTTGTAATTATAAAAAAATAGATTGAGATATACGTTGAAAATTAAAGGTATACCGCGAGCACGTTATTGGCAACATTGTTGGATTAGCATGTTGCTTTTGAGTTTTTCAACTTTAATTGCAATTGGATTAGCGATTCACTTTTCAGTAGATCGCGTGTTTTGGCCAATTGCTTTGATGGCACATTTGAGTATCAATTTGATTTTTTCTTTTGTATTTGCCGCTTTGCAAACTTATTTTAAACATACGGTGTGGCAAAGTGTGGTGTTGATTAATATCACAGCTGTGTTGTTGATTGCCATTCATGCAATGTTTTATCTACAAACAATAGATTGGAATGCTGTTTCAGAAGGTCAGCAGCAATTGAGTCTTTTACAGCAAGTGATTCACAGTGATATGGCACTGTGGATAGTGTATATGCTGCCACTTTTAGTCGTAATGCTCATTGCTGCAATACAAAAATATAGATACTCATGAACGAAAAACTAAGCTATCTTTCTGACTTTTTGCACGCTAAAAATTACTGCAAAAATGATCGCCATAGTCATCACAATGCTTAAACCTGTTGAAATGTTTAAGCCTGCACTTGACCATAAACCTACGCTGACTGCAATTTGCGCCACAATAAACGCCCAAATCACCATTTGTTTAGGCGAGTGAGCCAATAAACGTGCGGTTAAGGCAGGAATCACCAACAATGCACCCATCAATAAAGAGCCGACTGCACGTAAAGCCAATACTGTAAATAATGCCAATAACAACATAAAAATCAGACGTTGCCATTGTGCATTCACACCTTCACTGACTGCAATGTCAGGGTCAATTGCAATTTGAATTTGAGCCTGCCAAAACTTATAGAGTACCGCTAAGGCTGCAATAATGACCAAAGCAAATACGGGTAAATCTGCCCATGAAATGGTGAGTAAATCGCCAAATAAATAGCTCAGCAACTCAGGACGCAAACTCGGAATATGTTGAATAAAGAGCAAACCTGAACAGAGCAAGGTCGCAGAGCAGAGCGCCAATAATGCATCATTCGGCAACCGTGGATCATGTAAAATCCACAAAACACCCACCAATAATAATGCCAAGAATGTCACGCCCATCCACAGAGGTAAACTTAACGCGCCTGCAATTGCCACACCCAATAGAGTGCCATGCGCCATCGTATCGGCAAAAAAGGACATGCGTCGCCACAGCATTAAACAGCCAAGTGGGGCGGTCAAAAATACCAATAAACTGCCCATGATCCATGCAGGTAACAGCAATTGTAGCCAATCCATCATGGGTTAAGCTTCCGGTTCAGGGTGAATATGAGGACGTGAATCATGCTGACAAGGCTCGGCATGATCGCCATGGGCGCAGTGTTCATGGTGATGTTGATAAAACACCCGATTGGTTCCAAAAATAGCTTGGTATTCAGGGTGTTGCTGTACATTTTCGGGCAAACCGCTACAGCAAATGTGTTTATTTAAACATACCACACGATGCGTACCTTGCATGACCCATTGCAAATCATGCGACACCATCAACACCGCACAGCCATATTTGCTCGGTAAGTTGCGCACATAGTCATACAGTTCAGCTTCGGACTGAATATCTAGTCCTTGCATCGGCTCATCCAGTACCAAAACATCAGGTTGACGTAATAAGGCGCGTGCCAATAGCACCCGTTGCCGCTCACCACCAGACAGTTGTTGTACTTTTGAATCTTGCAGTTTGGCAATGCCAGTATCGCGGATAATTTCTGCTTTAATTGCGTCTGGGCATTTTTCTAAAGCCAGTAAATCTTTCACTCTTAAAGGCAAGCTGTGTGAAGGATTAAACTTTTGCGGCACATAAGAAAAGGTCAATTTGCGAGCATTTACGAGCTTGCCTGCATTTGGTTTGACAATGCCAAGCAATACTTTAATTAAAGTCGACTTTCCTGCGCCATTGGGGCCAATCAGCGTGACAATTTCATGTGCATGCAATTCAAAATCGACATTTTTTAAAATATCGCGCTCATCTATTCGCACCTGAATATTGTGCAAGGCGATGAGCGGTGCAGTGGTTATTTGCTGTTGCACTGCTGACATTTTCCAGAAATCTCAATAATGCTGTGATGCGGGCTAAAGCGGTCAGAGGCTGCCAACTGATCTAATTGCTCTAATAAACCTTGCGCTGAAGCTTCTTTAACGACTTTACATTCAGTACAGATCAAAAAAGCCGCTTGGTGTCCTTCACGTGGATGACAGCAAGGAATATAGGCATTGATTGAAGTCAAACGGTGAATTAGTCCTTTTTCCAGTAAAAAATCCAAAGTACGGTACACCGTTGGCGGTGCTGCAGGACGATCAGACTCACTTTTAATTTTCGCCAATAAATCATAAGCACCCATTGGTGCAGATGCCTTGAGAATGAGTTCCAACACTTCTTTACGTAGCGGTGTTAAACGAGCACCTGTTGCCGCACATAAACTTTCAGCTTCGGCAAGACGTTGATCGACATTGTGATGGTCGTGAACGCCATGTAATGCATTGTGATGCTCGTGCGAACATAAGCTCATAGCCACCCCAGTTGAACTTTAAAAGAAAAACGACAGTAAATCTTAGCATGAAGCGTTATTAGTTTCGATTATACGTAGGTATTTTTATAAATTTGTTATATTATAACATTTGTCGATTTTTCGTGATATGCCGCAATGTTTCGTTTATTTAGTTTCTGTCTTTTAGCGTTATGCAGTACTGTCAGCATGGCGCAGGCTTTGGTGGTGTCTACCCATCCTATCTATTTGATTGCCCAAAAAGTCACGCAAAATATCGAAACACCCACGTTATTACTGGCAGATCAAACAGGGCATGATGTATCGCTCACGCCTGCACATCGAAAAATCATCCAAGATGCGGATTTAATTATTTGGCTAGGTAAGGCGCATGAAGCACCGCTAGAACGTGTATTACATCAAAATCCTAAAGCGATTGCTTTATTAGATACGGGCATTATGAAAACTTTGCCGCAGCGTTCAGAACGTGGTGCAGCATTAAAAAATACAGTAGACAGCCATGTCTGGCTAGACCCAAAAAATGCGGTGCGTATCGGCTTCTTTATTGCCGCGTTACGTTCTCAGCAAATGCCTGAACATCGCGATGCTTATTGGAACAACGCACGTGCCTTCGCACAGAGTTTATTCAAAAGTGCAAGTCAGTTTCAGACTCAAACTGCAGTACAGCCATATTGGGCTTATCACGATGCCTATCAATATTTAGAACGTGCCTTAAATTTAGAATTTTCTGGGTCGATGACCAATGATCCGCATATTGCGCCAACAGTCGCACAAATTAAATATTTGAACGATCACCGACCAAATCCAAAAATGTGCCTACTTGCAGAAGGACATGCCAGTAAAAATCAGTATATGAAATTGAATCCAATTGTGTTTCAAAAGGTCGATGAAAGCATGCGCGGTACAGATGATTTTGTGCAAGCGTGGCAGCAATTAGCCAAGCAAACCAAGGCTTGTGTATTAAATGCACGAAAATGATGCGTTTTTTAAGCAAAATTGAAATATGACAATTCCGAGACAAACATGCAAAAAAACACGACTAAGGTCGGGAAACGATTGCATGTTCAGGGGGCTAACTCTATAATGCCTGCGATAAAAAACGATCATCAGTTGAACTTGTCAAGCATTAATGCTGTGAGTGGATAAAAAAATGAGCCGAACTAGTCGCTTGATTGACCGACGATTAGCTAAAGCTTTGGTCTTCTTACAAGCATTCATGATTCCAGTTTCAGCCCTGATAGCGTGGGTCTTGAAAGACTCAACGGCTGCCTTAAGCGCTGCACTTGGTGCTAGTGTTTGTTGGTTGGCAAGTTGTTATTTTTCATGGCAGTCGTTTCGAGCAGCAGGTGCACGAGCGTCCAGACAGGTTCTTTCGAACATGTATAGAGGAATGCTCGGTAAGTTTGCAATCGTGATCGTAGGATTCATTTTAATTTTAAGCAATGTACAGCCGTTATCCCCGGTGGCATTGTTTTGTGGTTTTATGCTCGTTCAAAGCATGTCGTGGGTTGCGCCATTTTGGGTGTCACGATTACAAAAACGAGTTTAAACGCAGCAAAAATTGAAAAGTTTTTCAGGAATAGGCGAGATATCAAGCAGCACGCGATGTTCGTTTGTTCTATTAGTTTTTTTACATTGACCAGGTGTGATTTATGGCTGCTGAAGAACATGCCCTTACTTCGACCGAGTATATCAAGCATCACTTGACCAATATGACCTATGGCAAAATGCCAGACGGTTCATGGAAGTTGGCTGAGTCTGCTGAAGAAGCTCAACAGATGGGGTTCACTGCTATTCACTTGGATTCAATGGGTTGGTCTATTGGACTTGGTCTGATCTTCTGTTTCTTGTTCTGGATCGTGGCGAAAGCTGCAAATGCGGGCGTGCCTAGCAAATTCCAGTCAGCAATTGAAGTGATTATCGAGTTTGTGGATTCTAGTGTACGTGATACCTTCCACGGGAAGTCTCGATTAATTGCACCCCTAGCATTAACCATTTTCGTGTGGATTTTCCTCATGAACTTGATGGACTTAATCCCTGTTGACTTTATTCCTTATGTAGCTCAACAGGCGATTGCTTCTATGCTGGGTGTAGATCCTCATCAGGTTTACTTTAAAATTGTTCCGACTACAGATCCAAACATTACCTTAGGTATGTCTATTTCTGTATTCTTCTTAATTATTTTCTATAGTATTCGTGAAAAAGGGATTGGTGGCTTCGTTGGTGAGTTAGCACTTAACCCATTTAACCCAAGTAATCCAGTTGCTAAAGTGCTTTTAATTCCATTCAACTTATTGTTGGAATTGACTACTTTCTTGGCGCGACCAGTTTCATTGGCTCTACGACTATTCGGTAACATGTATGCGGGTGAGTTAATCTTCATTCTTATCGCGTTATTACCGTTCTGGATCCAGTGGGCATTGTCTGTGCCTTGGGCGATTTTCCACATTTTGATTATTACGCTACAAGCATTCATTTTCATGATGTTGACAATCGTGTACATGAGTATGGCAAGCGAAAAGCATTAATGGTACTGCCTAACTGTCAACCGATGGTTGGGCACACAATTTTTTAACTTAATTTGGTATAAAACCTAACCTCTGAGGAATTATCATGGAACTCACTTTAGGTCTAGTTGCAATTGCATCTGCTATCTTGATCGCTTTCGGTGCTTTAGGTACTGCGATTGGTTTTGGTCTTTTAGGCGGTCGCTTCCTTGAAGCTGTTGCTCGTCAACCAGAATTGGCTCCACAACTTCAAACTCGTATGTTCTTAATCGCGGGTCTTCTTGATGCTGTGCCTATGATCGGTGTTGGTATTGGCTTGTTCTTCATCTTCGCTAATCCATTTGTAGGTTAATCAGCTTAATTCCGAAATTCACTATTTGAGGAATTTGCAATGAATATCAACCTCACATTGTTTGGCCAAGCGATTGCATTTGCGATTTTCGTCGCATTCTGCATGAAGTTTGTATGGCCACCACTAATCAATGCGATTAGTGAGCGTCAGCGTCGTATTGCTGACGGCTTAAATGCAGCTGAAAAAGCCAAAGCTGACCTTGCCGATGCGCAAGCTCAAGTGAAAGCTGAATTAGATGCAGCTAAAGCACAAGCGGCTCAATTGATCGAACAAGCGAATCGTCGTGCAGCACAATTGGTAGAAGAAGCGCGTACCCAAGCATCTGCTGAAGGTGAGCGTATCCGTCAACAAGCGAAAGAAGCTGTTGACACAGAAATCAATTCTGCTCGCGAAGAATTACGTCAACAAGTGGCTGCACTTGCAGTAACTGGTGCTGAGAAAATTCTTAGCCAGCAAGTTGACGCAGAAGCTCACAATGCCATGCTGACTCAGCTGGCTGCTAAACTTTAAGAGAGGCAGATTATGGCTGAACTCTTGACGTTGGCACGCCCATACGCTAAAGCAGCATTTGCTTACGCTTCTGAGCAAGGTGCAACTGACACTTGGTCAACAGCACTTAACTTGCTCAGTGCTGCGGTGCAAGACGAAGCATTTTCAGCTTACTTAAATCGCCCTGAGCTTACGCCTGCTGAGCAGGTGAGTATTTTTGCCAAAGTTTTAGGTGAAGACCAAACTGCAGCAGTGTCAAACTTTTTGACATTGCTTGCTGAAAATAACCGTTTGGCTTTGCTTCCTGAAATTCAAGCAGAATACGAGCAGCTCAAATCACAGAATAACAATACTGTGGATGTTGTGATTGAATCAGCATTCCCATTGACTTCTGTACAAGAACAAATTCTTGCTCAAGCGTTAGAAAAACGTTTCGCTGCAGCAGTAAATGTTTCTGTAGAAGTGAACCCAGCGTTAATTGCGGGTGTAGTTATTCGTGCAGGCGACCAAGTGATAGATGATTCTGCGCTTAACAAGCTTGAAAAAATGCGGACACGTCTTTTAGCTTAATTGCGAAGACTGAACTAATAAAAGATTGAGGTATAGCGCAATGCAACAACTGAATCCATCCGAGATCAGTGCGCTCATTAAACAGCGTATCGGCGATCTGGACACCAGCGCGACCGCTAAAAACGAAGGTACCATTGTTATGGTATCCGACGGTATTGTGCGCATTCACGGCCTTGCTGATGCAATGTACGGTGAAATGATCGAATTCGACGGCGGCTTATTTGGTATGGCACTGAACCTAGAACAGGATTCAGTGGGCGTCGTTGTTTTAGGTAACTACTTAAGCCTTCAAGAAGGTCAAAAAGCTCGTTGCACAGGTCGTGTATTAGAAGTTCCGGTTGGTCCAGAACTTTTAGGCCGTGTAGTAGATGCTTTGGGTAACCCAATTGATGGTAAAGGCCCTATTGATGCAAAATTAACTGATGCTGTAGAAAAAGTAGCACCAGGCGTAATTTGGCGTCAATCAGTGGATCAACCTGTACAAACTGGTTATAAATCAGTAGATACAATGATCCCAGTAGGCCGTGGTCAACGTGAGTTGATCATTGGTGACCGTCAAACTGGTAAAACAGCAATGGCGATCGATGCGATCATCGCTCAGAAAAACTCTGGCATTAAGTGTGTGTACGTAGCAATTGGTCAAAAACAATCGACTATCGCTAACGTTGTGCGCAAGCTAGAAGAAACTGGCGCTATGGCGTATACAACTGTTGTCGCAGCAGCAGCGGCAGATCCAGCAGCAATGTTGTATCTTGCTCCGTACTCTGGTTGTACAATGGGTGAATACTTCCGTGACCGTGGTGAAGACGCGCTTATCATTTATGATGACTTGTCTAAGCAAGCTGTTGCGTATCGTCAAATTTCATTGCTTTTACGTCGTCCACCAGGTCGTGAAGCTTATCCAGGTGACGTGTTCTATCTACACTCGCGTCTACTTGAGCGTGCTTCTCGTGTATCTGCTGACTACGTTGAGAAATTCACTAACGGTGAAGTTAAAGGTCAAACTGGTTCTTTAACTGCATTGCCGATTATTGAAACTCAAGCAGGTGACGTATCTGCATTCGTTCCAACCAACGTAATTTCGATTACAGATGGTCAGATCTTCTTAGAAACATCATTATTCAACGCGGGTATTCGTCCTGCTGTGAACGCGGGTATTTCTGTATCGCGTGTTGGTGGTTCTGCTCAAACTAAGATCATCAAAAAATTGTCTGGTGGTATCCGTACCGCTTTGGCGCAATACCGTGAATTGGCAGCGTTTGCTCAGTTCGCTTCTGACCTTGACGAAGCAACTCGTAAGCAACTTGAACATGGTCAACGTGTAACTGAGTTAATGAAGCAGAAACAATATGCGCCATACTCAATTGCTGACCAAGCTGTTTCAGTTTATGCATCTAACGAAGGCTATATGGCTGACGTAGAAGTGAAGAAAATCGTAGACTTTGATGCTGCGTTAATCTCTTACTTCCGTTCAGAACATGCTGCGTTAATGCAACAAATCGATGAAACTGGTGATTTCAACAAAGACATCGAAGCTGCAATCAAAGCAGGTATTGAAAGCTTTAAAGCGACTCAAACTTACTAATTTAGCATTGGCTAGTTAGGGGTTTGGTTCACGGAATCAACCTTCGGAAGCCTGAAAGGGCTTTCGAATACTAGGTTAAGCGTATGGCAAATTTAAAAGAAATTCGCGCCAAAGTAGCTAGTATCAAAAGCACGCAGAAGATTACTCGAGCGATGCAGATGGTAGCAGCTTCTAAGATGCGTCGTGCGCAAGAGCGCATGGCTCAAGGCCGTCCGTATGCCGAAAATATGCACCGTGTAATTGCTCATTTGGTACAAGCGAACCCTGAATACAAACACCGTTATATGGTTGAACGCCCAGTTAAGCGCGTTGGCTATATCATCGTGTCTTCAGATCGTGGCCTTGCTGGTGGTTTGAACATTAACTTGTTCAAGAAAGTGGTAAAACACGTTCAGCAGCAACAAGAGCAGTCAATTGAAGTTCAATTTGCTTTAATTGGTCAAAAAGCGGTTTCGTTTTTTAAAAACTACGGCGGTAAAGTGCTTGGTGCAACAACTCAGGTTGGTGATGCGCCGAGTCTTGAACAGTTAGCTGGTTCTGTACAAGTGATGTTGGATGCTTATGATAAAGGCGAGTTAGATCGTATTTATCTAGTGTCAAACGGCTTTGTCAATGCCATGACTCAAAATCAAAAAATCGAACAACTTGTACCTTTAGCAGCTGCTGAAGAAAACAAGACCCTTAACCGTCAATACGGTTGGGACTATATCTATGAACCAGAAGCTGAAGAGCTGTTAAATGGTTTATTGGTTCGTTACATCGAGTCTATGGTTTATCAAGGTGTGATTGAAAACATCGCATGTGAACAGTCTGCGCGTATGGTTGCAATGAAAGCTGCAACAGATAACGCAGGTGAACTGATCAAGAGCCTACAACTTATTTATAACAAGCTGCGTCAAGCCGCGATTACTCAGGAAATTTCTGAAATCGTTGGTGGTGCCGCTGCCGTTTAACATTATTAGTTTGAATTGAGGAGACAGCAATGAGTGGCGGTCGTATCATTCAGATCATCGGCGCGGTTATCGACGTCGAGTTTGAACGCAACAGCGTTCCTAAGATCTATGACGCTCTCCAAGTTGACGGTACTGAAACTACATTAGAAGTTCAGCAACAACTTGGTGATGGCGTAGTTCGTACTATTGCAATGGGTTCTACTGAAGGCCTTAAGCGTGGTTTGAACGTAACTAACACTAACGCGCCAATCTCTGTACCAGTAGGTACAGCGACACTTGGTCGTATCATGGACGTTCTTGGTCGCCCTATCGACGAAGCTGGTCCAGTTGCAACTGAAGAGCGTTTACCAATTCACCGTCAAGCGCCTTCTTATGCAGAACAAGCGGCTTCTACTGACCTTTTAGAAACTGGTATTAAAGTCATTGACTTACTTTGCCCGTTCGCGAAAGGTGGTAAAGTTGGTCTGTTCGGTGGTGCGGGTGTTGGTAAAACCGTAAATATGATGGAGTTGATCAACAACATCGCTAAAGCGCACTCAGGTTTATCTGTATTCGCTGGTGTTGGTGAGCGTACTCGTGAAGGTAACGACTTCTATCACGAAATGAAAGACTCTAACGTTCTTGACAAAGTAGCCATGGTTTACGGTCAGATGAACGAGCCACCAGGTAACCGTTTACGCGTAGCGTTAACTGGTTTGACTATGGCTGAGTATTTCCGTGATCAAAAAGATGAGAACGGTAAAGGTCGTGACGTATTATTGTTCGTAGACAACATCTACCGTTATACACTAGCAGGTACTGAAGTATCAGCACTTCTAGGTCGTATGCCATCTGCAGTAGGTTACCAGCCTACACTTGCAGAAGAGATGGGTGTTCTTCAAGAGCGTATTACTTCAACTAAGTCTGGTTCGATTACATCTATTCAAGCTGTATACGTACCTGCCGATGACTTAACTGACCCATCGCCTGCTACAACGTTCGCGCACTTAGACGCAACTGTAGTATTGAGCCGTGACATTGCATCTCAAGGTATTTACCCTGCGATCGATCCACTAGACTCAACTTCACGTCAGTTAGACCCATTAGTTGTTGGTACTGAGCATTACGAAATTGCTCGTTCAGTTCAAAACGTTCTTCAACGTTATAAAGAATTGAAAGACATTATCGCAATTCTTGGTATGGACGAATTGTCAGAAGAAGACAAACTTACTGTATACCGTGCACGTAAGATCCAACGTTTCTTCTCTCAACCGTTCCACGTAGCAGAAGTATTTACTGGTGCGCCTGGTAAACTTGTACCGCTTAAAGATACAATTCGTGGCTTTAAAGGTCTTCTAGCTGGTGAATACGATCATATCCCAGAACAAGCGTTCTATATGGTTGGTGGTATTGACGAAGTGATTGCTAAAGCCGAGAAACTTTAATTAGCAGCTCTAATTTAGGAGATTCTCATGGCGACTATGCAATGTGATGTTGTAAGTGTAAAAGAGTCTTTGTACTCTGGCACTGTGACTATGCTAATTGCAAAAGGTGCTGGCGGTGAACTCGGTATTATGCCGGGTCACGCACCACTAGTAACTTTGCTTCAGCCGGGTGCAATCCGCGTTCTGCTGGAAAATGGTACAGAAGAATTAATCTATGTATCTGGTGGTGTTCTAGAAGTTCAACCGCATGTTGTTACGATTCTTGCAGATACTGCAGTTCGTGCAGAAAACTTAGATGAAGCAGCAATTCTTGAAGCGCGTAAACACGCTGAACAATTGTTGGCGAATCAAAAGAGCGATTTGGACTCTGCTGCTGCTTTGGCTGCTTTGGCAGAAACTGCTGCACAGTTGGAAACCATCCGCAAAATCAAAAACCGCGCACTTTAATTGCTGGTTTAAGATTGAAAAAGCCACTCGAAAGAGTGGCTTTTTTTATGGCTGATAAAAGTGAATTACTGCAGTGTTTGATATTTCAGAAGCTTAGGACGCATCAGCAGCATCAGTTTTGCTATTCGGAGTCGCTTCACCCTGCAAAATCATACCCGCCAACTTCACCATTTCAGATTGAATATTGCCCATTTGCTGTTCTAGCTTTTTAAAATCGACCTGACTAAGGTTAATTTGACCGTTTAAAAACGGGGAGTTTAAAACTTGTTGATTGGCTGCTAACAGGTTTTGACGAATCGTATCAATTTCTTGTGTTTTTAAATCTAAGCTGCTGAGGGTTTGATTAAAACCATGCAGTTGCTGTTGTAATTGAGTTGCAGCAAGCTGGAGTTGTTGTGGGTCTTGTGCGTTGATTGCTGTTTGCAATTCTGATTTGGACTGATTGAGCTGTTCAACATATTGTCCAGCTTTAAGTTGTAGATCAGCTACATCGCGCACAATGTAAAACATATTGCCGCTGCTTAGGGGTGCTTGTGTTGCATCAGGATTGCTATTGCTAGAAGTTACAGTCCCTTGTTCTTCGACTGAGCTGCTTTGAGGGCCAGATGCCTGTTCACAAGCACTGAGTAGTAAACCTGCGCTGAGTAGGGGGAGCAGTATTGCATATTTAGAAAATAGTATATTCATCTTGATCTAATCATTTATAAGGCATTAAAACCAATATAAAACGAAAATATGAATAAAAAACAGATTATTGCAAAGCAATAACAAATATTAGAAGTGTGGTTGAAACGAAAAACAAGGAATTGCCGAAGCAAATTCCCTGTATAAAGTGTTCATTGCCAAGCATTATTTAGCGAGTTCTGCTGCAATCGCATCCAAAATTCGTGGGTCTTCTGCAGTTAGATCAGGCGCAAAACGTGCTACGACTTCACCTTGCTTGTTAACTAGGAATTTTTCAAAGTTCCATAAAATTTCCGGCGGATTATTTGGGGTTAAGCCATAATCGACCAAATCTTTCCACCATGGGCCTTCACCTATACGTTCTGGAATGGCCTGAATTAAGGTGCGATACAATGGGTGCTTGTTCTCACCCACCACAGGAATTTTAGCAAATAACGGGAAACTCACCTGATAATTCAATGAACAGAATTCCTGAATTTCTGCATCACTGCCTGGTTCTTGAGCCAAAAAGTCATTGGATGGAAAAGCCAAAATTTCCAAACCTTGTGTTTTTTGATCCGCATACAATTTTTGTAAGCCTTCATACTGTGGGGTTAAGCCACATTTAGAGGCGACATTAACAATCAACAATACTTTTCCAGCATATTGATTTAATGTGGTTTCTTCACCTGAATTAGTGAGAACGGGAATGTTATAGACCGAATGGCTCATGTAAGTGTCCAAATGCGAATGATATGAAGTGTTATTGTTTTAACTGGATTTATAAAGCACAGCAAGTTGAAAACCAGAAAATTTATTGTATTTGTGTGCAAATGAAGAAGGACTATAAATTAAAAAAATATAAGGATTATCATCATTTAAAAATATTGGTGGATAAGTTGAGCGAAAAGTGCCATAAATAGCCCTGAAGTTTAGTTTGGGCTTCAGGCAATCAAATCAATTGGATGATCAGAAAACAGCAGTAAGCTTATGCAGCTGATGTGCAACAAGGATGATGCAGACATGACACAGCCAGCCAAAGGCGCACTTTGGGCAATTCTACTCCCTGTGATTGCGGTATTAATTTGGTCGCTCAATATCGCCGTGACACGTTATGTCGCAGAATATATTTCGCCAGTGAGTATCAGCTTTTACCGCTGGCTTATTGCATTTTTGATTCTCACGCCTTGGATATTGCCTAAAGTTTGGCAGCAACGCAGTTTAATTCGTCCACATATAAAACAGTTAGCCGTTTTAAGTGCCTTTGGTTTAGTGCTGTATCAAGGGCTAAGCTACACCGCAGCCAATTATACGACTGCCACCAACATGGGCATCATCAATGCATTTATCCCCATGTTTACGGTATTGGTATCTTTGATTATTTTAAGAGACATTCCGACAAAATTTGCAATTTTGGGCTGTATCATTTCATTTTTTGGCCTGTTGTATGTGATTGCACAGGGTGATTTCAGCCAATTAGCACAGCTGACTGGGCATGCAGGTGATATGCTGATGGTGCTAGCGGTGTTCTTTTATGCTTTTTATGGGGTGTTTTTAAAGAAATGGAATTTAAAACTGCCTTTAATGCTCAGCCTGTATGTGCAAATAATTTTTGCGCTGATTTATCACCTACCTTTTATTGTGTGGCTAGGCTTAGACCCGCTCAATAGTCAAAATAGCTTCAGTGTTTTGTATGCGGGGATTTTTCCATCCATTATTGCGCCTTTAGTATGGATGCTGGCAGTACAGCACTTAGGGCCAAACCGTACCAGTATTTTTATGAATTTGATGCCTGTATTTACTGCAATCATTGCTTATTTTTGGCTGGCAGAAGTATGGGGGAGCTATCACACTGTTGGTGGTTTGATTATTTTAATGGGCATTGTTTTGGCTCAAATGAAAACTCGTGTGCAAATTCCACTAAAAAATTGAGTGCGTTTGCTCTTTTTTTGAGCATGAAAGATGTATCTAAAATACTGTTTTATTCAAAAAATATACAGGATTTAGGCATATAATTTATGACAGTTTTTTTAATTTTTCTAAAATAATTGAAAAAATAGTAAGATAATTTAAATTGTTAAGAAAAATTGATAAGTCTATCATTGATTATTTATGTAAGATTAATAGAAATAATCTATTTGTATAGTCGACTAAATTACTCCATAATTCACGTACTGGAAATGATCTGCTCTAGCAAAAACTCAGCAAGACATCATTCGCAGCAAGATTTTCGTACCCTCTGGATGTGCTTTTATACACATCCTTTTTATGCTCAACCATCCCTATATGGTTGAGCTTTTTTTTATCTAAAATTTGTCTAAGCCTAGGCGCGAATGACCAAACCTGTCTCTGCATCTAAAATTCGGCTAGGTTGTTGGCTTAAGCCTAAATCACCATTTAAATAATGCAGTTGTTGCTGGAAATACTGGGTTGCTTCTTGCAGGGAGCGCGCAGGTTCATGGCCAGCAGGGTTGGCACTAGTTGAAACAATAAAGCCATCAAAAGCATGGCATAAAGCCATACATAAAGGATGGTTGGTCACGCGTACCGCAACTTTCGGGTGTTGTCCTGTAATCCAGTTTGGAATTGCCGCTGTGGTGGGTAACAGCCAAGTGGTGGCACGCTCAGTCGGATGTGTATTGCTCCATGAGGCAATTACACGATCTTGCATATCTGGCTTTAAATCTTCAAGCAGATGTTCTACCTGTGACAGGTGCCCTGCCAGTAAAATGACGCCTTTTTCAATTGGACGTTGTTTGAGGCGTAGAATTTCCAAAAAAGCCTGCTGATTATAAGGATCACAACCTAGACCCCAGACCGCCTCTGTTGGATAGGCCAGCACTTGTCCCTGTTGTAGACATGCAGCGGCTTCGGTGACAGAGGTGGTAATCATGCGAGTTGACCTAAATAGAAATGGGAGAGGGCTATTGTGAACCTTATTTGTGAGGACGACAACGCAGATACAGGCCTGATTGCTGCATTGCTAAGCCCATGAGCTCAAGTTCCATCAAATAAGCTGTAAGTACGGCAATTTCCAAGTCGAGCTGTTGTGCCAAGTGGTCAATACTTTGTCCGACCCAATCCAATTGATGATACAACGCCAATAAATGCTCAGGAATATGCGTCACGATTTCATGGGTGGCTTGTAGCGAGGTTGCTGTATCAGGCTTGGTTGTATTGCTTTGTCCTGTTTGAGCATCCAGTTTTGAAGATGGTAAGGTTGAGTCAGAGCTCAATTGATCAATATTTTGTTGTTGATATTGCCATTGAGTCGGCAATGCCAAATCTTCAAGCACCTGTTCAGGATGATCCACCAAAATTGCACCTTCACGAATTAATTGATGGCAACCCTGATGAAATTCACTGTAAATATGTCCAGGAATAGCAAAAATTAATTTACCTTGTTCGGCTGCGCATTTAGCGGTAATCAGTGATCCACTATTTAAACTGGCTTCAGCAACAATAACGCCAAGACTCAATCCACTCACCAACCGATTACGTCGTGGAAAATTTTGCTGCAAAGGTTTGGTGTGAGGTAAAAATTCTGTAATCACTGCACCGCCACGCTCCACAATCTGCTGGCGGAGTGTATGGTGGGCGCTCGGGTAGGTGCTGTCTAAACCTGTGCCCATGACTGCAATGGTACGACGGTGTGCCAAAGCGCCTTGGTGTGCAGCCTCATCAATACCTTGTGCTAAACCGCTATTGATAAAGAAACCTTGTTCACTTAAATAATAGGCAAAATCATAGGCCACTTGCCGTCCGTGTGGGCTGGCTTTGCGACTGCCCACAATTGCGATTTGAGCTTGCAGTAAAGCCTGAGCATTGCCTTGCCCAAATAAAATTGGAGCTTTGTTTGCATAGGGGCGTAGTTGGTTAGGGTAGTTGGGATCATCCAAGGTCAGGATAAAATCACAATGCTGTTGTAATTGTTTTAAGACGTTTTCAAAGGCATGTTGCCCTGACTGACTAAGATATTCTTTAGCACGCTGTTGATGGTTGGCATGTACACGTACTTCTGACCAAGCCAAAAGATGTTCGGGCTGTACTGCGGCAGCCACGGAACCAAAATATTGTTCTAGTTTATAAAAACTCGACAGTGAATGCTGAACCAAATACCACAACTTAATGTAGTCAATTTGATGTGGGGTGAATGAATTCAACATGTCACCATCTCAGACTATTTTTAGTCGTCCATTAGGGGTGTTTGTAAGTTCGCACCCACTTTAATTGGCAATTCGCTGTCTAATACATAGGCATAGCTGATGTGATCAAAGCTCTTGAAGACCATGATATTACCAATGCGTTCGCCAGGAAGTTGCACGCGCTCTTTGGTTTTCGGGTCAGTCACAACTTCGCCTTTTTGAGCGACAGAGAATACGTGACCTGATTGCACGCCATGCAGCGTACCACGGTCAATGGCAACTACACTGTGTTTCGCAGCCGTACCAATAGAGCCCATTACACGAACCACTTGACCACCTGCAGTTACATTTTCGGCATGGGTCGGATAGAACAGTGTTGGCAACATTGGGTCATAAACAGGCAGGACACGGTCACCACGACGCACTTCAGCGTTGTAAGTGTCGGTCAATTCAAGTGTGGTAATGTCATTTTCACCACGTACTGCAATACCTGCTGCAACCTGAGTGAGTTCTAAGCCTGCATTGAATTTTTGACCATTGGCATCGGTTAGGATGTATGGTTCGCCTTCGCGATAGACAGCATAACGTTGACCAACTTCTAGGCCTACACCACGTGCATACACGCTTTGTCCTTTAGCAGCCAACACGCGTTGATCAGAAGTACCTAAAATATAAGGCGTGCCTTGCAGTGCATCTGCGGCAATAATGCTGCTGCGCTCTAACCAGTGCTTGATGTATTCCAGTGGGATCACAGGAATTGTATTATTTAAAGATTCTACGCGAATTTGCGGCTGTAAATTGGTGCTCTTGCCTGTGTAACGACGAATAATGCCTTCACAGCCATCACCTTCATCTTTACCAATAATTGGGCGACCTTCATAGGTACACATTAACAAGCGGTCACCCGGGAAAATCCAGTGTGGATTTTTCACGTGGCGGTTGCTTGCCCAAATTTCAGGCCAGCGTAGTGGATTATTCAGGAATTTTTTAGAAATATCCCACAAAGTATCGCCTTTTTTCACCACATACACATTCGGTGCATTGGCTTTTAAAGCAGGCGGATTAATATTTCGTGCAGGTGCTGCTTCAGCCACACTCATTGCCCCAAGTCCCACAGTGAGACATACAGCGAGCGCTAAAACTTGCTTTTTAAACCCCAAGACACGAAAAGAGGATGTGTCTGTCAAAACCTTTTTCATTATCATAATTCCTAAAATTATGTATGTAGTTGCGTTATAATAACGATCTTACACACATTTTTTTGATGAAGCATTCCTTCATTCGGTTTTTTGATCAATGGCATATAAGTGAGGACGTCCCATGGCCTTATTACCTATTTTAAGTTTCCCGGATCCCCGTTTGCGTACCATTGCCAAACCAGTTGAAGAAGTGACCGACGAAATTCGTCAGCTTGCTGCAGATATGTTTGAAACTATGTATGCCGCACCAGGAATTGGTCTAGCTGCGACACAGGTAGATCATCATATTCAGCTGATTGTCATGGATTTATCTGAAAATAAAGATCAACCCATGGTCTTCATTAACCCCAAAGTTACCCCATTGACTGAAGAGACCCAACCGTATGAAGAAGGGTGTTTGTCAGTGCCTCAAATATACGACAAAGTTGAGCGTCCGTCACGTGTAAAAATTGAAGCGATTAACCTTGAGGGTCAAACCTTTGAGCTAGAAGCAGATCAACTTCTCGCTGTTTGTATCCAACATGAAATGGATCACTTAAATGGTAAATTATTTGTCGATTATTTATCACCACTCAAAAGACAGCGTGCCCGTGAAAAAGTGGAAAAAGTAGTGCGCCAGCGTCAGAAAGAAAAAGTTGCTGTGAAGCGTTAAAACAAACAACCACCTAGTTGTCTATGTTTAGACCAAAGCATAAAAATCAGCCCAATTTCGATTGGGCTTTGTTATACTTGCGCCACACAAATTCAGGATAGATGTTTTTGTTGTTGCGTAGTGGCTTACTGCTTTTATTTATCGCTGTTTTTTTACAGATTGCTGTATTTTTACAGCCTTTGCTGCCTGAGCAATATCAAGTTGCGCCAGTCTGTGAAACCATCACGCGTGCACTTTTGTTGCCACAAGCCCATGCAGCACATACAAACTCTTCGCATGCACATTCATCTACATCACAGGTCGATGATCAGCAACTGACCGCACAGCATGAACATCATCATCACGATGCTTCACACCAATGTCAGTATTGTACGGTCTATGGCAACTTGGTCTTGCCACCTGAATTAGAGCTTAAAGAAGTGCTTGATCGTATTCAGGTGCGTCTTTTGGCTTTCCAAAAACGTTTTCAACACGTTTGGTTTGCACTTCAGCAACTCTTTTTACTTCCGCAGGGACGTGCTCCACCTCACTTTGCATAAATTCAATATTTTTCGGGTCTGCTTTGACCCTAACTGTATTTATGTTTTGAAGTGAGAAATAAAATGGCTCAGCCTAAATTTTTATTACAGCCTGTTGCGGCTGCAGTTTGTGTTGCCTGCTATTCAGCAAGTGCGTTTGCCGATCAAAGTATGCTGTCTGCGAATACGCATAGCCTTGCGCCTATTGTTGCAACCGCACAACAGGGCAATGATGCCAATGGTTTGGTGGTTCGTGCTAATCCAAAACAACCCATTCAGCCAATTCCAGCCACAGATGGTGCAGACTATTTGCAAAGCATCGTCGGCTTTAGTGCGGTCAACAGTGGTGCGGGTACCAATGGCGATGTGACCTTCCGCGGCATGTTTGGTTCACGTATTAAAATTTTAACCGATGGTTCTGAAAACTTAGGTGCATGCCCGAGTCGTATGGATTCACCAACCTCTTATATTTCACCAGAAAGTTTTGATGAAATTACCGTCATTAAAGGGCCGCAAACGGTGCAATATGCCAACACAGGTTCGGCTGCAACGGTATTGTTTGAGCGTAAGCCTGAGCAATTTGGTGAAGGTCAAAACTATCGTGGCCAAGCCAGTGTTTTGATGGGGTCATTTGGCCGTTTAGATCATAATGTTGAAGCAGCTGCGGGTGATGAGCAGAAATACATTCGTTTAAACGCCAACCGTTCTGTAGCAGATAGCTATAAAGATGGTAATGGTACAACTGTTCCTTCGGATTGGGAGCGTTGGAATGCTGATGTCGCTTTAGGTTGGACACCCGATGAAAACACTTGGCTAGAACTGACGGGTGGTCGTGGTGATGCTGAAGTGGTTTATGCGGGCCGTACAATGGATGGTTCTGAATTTGACCGCGAAAGTTTAGGTTTACGTGTAGAAAAGAAAAATATCACCGATGTGATTAAGAAAATTGAAGCACAGGTGAACTATAGCTTTAACGATCACGTGATGGATAACTATAGTCTGCGTAAAGTAGGTATGGCACAACATCACATGACAAAAGAGTGGGTGGAAGCTAAATCTGCAATGAATGTGACACGCCGTACTTTAAATGCACGGATGGCTGTAACGCATGAGTGGGATAAGCTGCAGTTTATTACAGGTATTGATAGTCAACAGAATAAACATGGTAAAGGCATGTATTCAGCCACAATGCCGAAAATGAACTTCCCTGTAACAACCGATATGGAATTTCAATCTTATGGCGGTTTTGGTGAATTGAGTTATCAACTCAATGATCAAAATAAATTAGTTACAGGTGTACGTGTTGATCAGGTCGAAGTTGATGCAGTGCAAACAGCTCAACAACGTAAAGAAACTTTGCCAAGTGGCTTTATTCGTTTGGAAAATCAACATCCGCAGCATGATGCCAAAACGTATGTTGGTTTGGGTTATGTAGAGCGTGTTCCTGATTATTGGGAATTGTTTAGAACAGATTTAAATGGTGTTGAAGGTACGACTTTTAAAAATCTAGATACTGAAAAAACCTTACAACTCGATCTAGGTTATCAGCACGAACATGGTGCATTCAGTTCTTGGGCATCGGCTTATGTAGGGATGATTAATGACTTTATTCTTATGAGCTATGACCCAACTGTAATGGTTCCAATGATGAAAAATGCTGCAGATTCTCGTAATGTGGATGCAACCATTGCTGGGGCAGAAGTTGGTATGGGTTATCAATTTACCGATGCTTTGCAAGCTGATGTGAGTGCCATGTATGCGTGGGGTGAAAACACCACAGACAATACGCCGTTACCACAAATTTCACCTTTGGAAGGACGTTTAAACCTACGCTATGTTCAGGATAAATATACTTTAGGTGCATTATTGCGTGTTGTTGATGGTCAAAGTCGTTTCAGCCAAAATCAAGGGAATATTGTTGGTTATGATGTAAAAGAGAGCAGTGGCTTTGGCGTGTTGTCTTTAAATGGTAGTTATAACCTAAGTAAAGGTGTTGATGTGTCTGTGGGTGTTGATAACGTACTGGATAAAACCTATACCGAGCATCTAAACAAAATGGGTGCGTCAGGAACAGGTTTACCAGTTACTGAACAATTTAATAATAGTGGTCGCAACTATTGGGCGCGTATCAGTATGAAGTTCTAATTTGGACTTTATTTAAACCAAAAGCAGAGCTTAGGCTCTGCTTTTTACTTTTTTTGTGATAATAATTACTTATAAAACAGTTGTTTAAGTGTTTGGGCTGTGTTTAAAAGAATTAGTTAGATTTTTATTAAAATAAATTTATAAGGTAAAACAGTAGTTTATCTATTTTTGGGTTTATAAAATAAACACTCGAAATATTTCTTTTACAAAAAGCCTTGCATGGCAAAATATTTGGCCTATAATGCACATCCATCGGCGGTGATGTTGATAAAAACTTGTTGAAAAACAACAGCTTGGTTGATTGATTTAAGATTAATTGAGTTTGTTTTGAGTAGATGGGTTTGAAAATAAAATCAACATTGCATGTTGACTTTCTAGAAATAGAGAGTAGTATAGCCGACCTAGCTTGATGCTGACGAAGCATCGAGAAGATCATTAAGAGATTATGAAGAACAACTTGTGTGGATTTTTACTGATTGATTAATCGAAAATATTTCATTGATTGATTGGTTTAAATTACTCGAAGTTTATTTGAGCGAAATTTAAGTCAGAAAATTGATGAGCCAGATTTGGAAGTTTAGATTAAAACTTCAAAATGATTTTAACTGAAGAGTTTG
>NZ_VPBQ01000018.1:0-48064 GCF_013418635.1 Acinetobacter sp. YH12131 | reverse complement strand
AGGGTGGATGCGGTAAAGGTCGCCCTAAGAAGCAGAAAGCAAGCGAAATCCGTGAGGAAGTCGCCTAAGAGCTTTGCTTTTAGAATCCCCCACTTGAGTGAAAACGAAAGTGGTGGGAGTATGTCAATGTTCAGCATTAATCGTATAAACGATAGATGCCCGCAAAGCGTTCACAACCTTTTTGTTTGGTTTGAATTTTTAAGATTGCTTTAGAATAATTAAACTCATAACTGCAATCGTGCTCATTGTCGATGATTTTGTTTTTTTGATCAGGTGTTGTATAAGCTAAAAAGGCAATACTTTGGCTTTCAAGGCGGTTATTTGGATTGCGATAAGCAATACCTTCAATTTTAATGCTGTTTTTATTGAGTTGATGAATTTGTAAATGTACGGGTTGTGCAGCAAATTGACCATTTTCATATTTTAAATAATGTTGAGTCATGCTTTGATTCATTGAAGTGAAAAAATTCAGTTGATCAATTCTAAAATCAAATTGCTGAGTATAACAATTTAAGCTTTTGCATTGCTGTAAGCGTTGGATCCACAATTGCTGAGTATCTTCTAACAAGCGAATAGGCGCATCACTCATCAAATAAGCTGTTAAATGTTGATCACTTAATTTTTCACGCAATTCTGAGAAATTTTCTGTGCACACCTGCGCCAATTTTTTATTGGATGTAGACGTACAATCGATCCCTTGAGCATAAGAGAAAGATGAATATAAACAGCCAAATAACAGCAGTGTACTTAAGTTTTTGATAAGATGAATCTCAGATTTCAACAGCATGATCGCTTATACTTTCACTATGTTGCGCTAGGTCTAATATAGCGAAATCGAAAGTATGAATACAAGATTTCAATGATTTATTTCTACAGGAGTTGAACATGGTTGCACAGATTCGTATTGGACAAGGATTAGATGTTCATGCCTTTGAAGCGGGAGATTTTGTGACGCTTGCAGGTGTTCAAATTCCTCATACACAAGGTTTAAAAGCACACTCAGATGGTGATGTAGTGCTGCATGCACTATGCGATGCATTATTAGGTGCTTTGGCGCTGGGGGATATTGGGCAGCATTTTCCAGATACCGATCCAAATTATAAAGGTGCAGATAGTCGGGTATTGCTTAAACAGGTTTATCAACTCATTTTAGATCGTGGCTATAAACTGAATAACGCCGATATTACTGTGGCGTGCGAACGTCCTAAACTTGCACCGCATACGCTAGAAATGCGCCAAAGTGTCGCTGATGTATTGGATGTTGAGGTCACACAAATCAGTATCAAAGCGACAACCACTGAAAAATTAGGTTTTACTGGGCGTCAGGAAGGTATTTTAGCAACAGCGATTGTATTGATTTCTCATACAAAATAATCGCGTTAGAATTTTATCTATACAATCTGCTGAATTAAGAAAGTTCAGCAGATTCTAAAGCTTGTTGTAAATCTTGCGTGGCTTTACGACCTTGTAATTGCAAAGAAACGGCGTGAATTAAGCCTGTCCAAGTTTCATTGGGTTTCCAGATATCATGTAAAAAGTCTTGAGCCGTTGCAATATCCACATCCATAAAATATTGACGATACAAATACATTAAACTACTGACGTGGTTGTTATTGCTGCAATGTACCCACACCATTTGGCTTTCTAATAAATGATTGACCAAATCGAGCAATAATAAACATTGATCAGAGGATGGTGTTTCCCATGAAATTGGCAGTTGAATATAGTTTAGTCCAACATCCAGACAAATTTTGTCTTCATGGGGAAGGGCGTGTTCCGCATCACTTTCAGCCAAATTAATGACAGTGCCAATACCATATTCTTTAATTTGTTTTAATTCTTCAGCCGTAGGCTGACCTGAAGAAAACAAACGCTCATGAATGAACTGGAAATTTTTAATTTGGCTAAGTTGGGTTTCAATGTCATTCATGCGCGCAGAATTTCCTATGCTACAAATAGAAACGCCATCATGAAGATGGCGTTTTTAAATCTTAACGATTCACTAAAACGTCTTTTAATGCTTCATGCATTTCAAGCAATGCTTTTTCAGTGGTATCCCAGTCGATACAACCGTCAGTCACAGACTTACCATACTCTAAATCGCATAAGTTTTCAGGAATATCTTGACGACCACCTTTCAGGTGACTTTCGACCATAATCCCAACAATAGACTTATTGCCATCTAAAATTTGCTCAGTGATATTTTTTAATACCAATGGCTGTAAGAATGGGTCTTTGTTTGAGTTAGCATGGCTGGTGTCAATCATGATTTTGGTGCTGACTTTGGCTTTGTTTAATGCATTTTCAGCATCTGCAACAGAGCCTGCATCGTAGTTAGGCTTGCCATTACCACCACGTAAAACCACGTGTGCATACGGGTTGCCGCTAGTACGAATTACTGAAACCTGACCTTGATCATTAAGACCCAAGAAGCTGTGACCGTGTTTTACCGACTGCATGGCATTGGTAGCAACTGTTAAGCCGCCATCTGTACCATTTTTAAAGCCGACTGGAGAAGAAAGACCAGATGACATTTCACGGTGCGTTTGGCTTTCTGTAGTGCGTGCACCAATTGCAGACCAAGAAATTAAATCTTGATAATACTGCGGAGAGTTTGGATCAAGTGCTTCAGTCGCACATGGCAAACCTTTTTCATTTAACTCAAGTAAAAGTTTACGACCAAGACGCAAGCCTTTTTCAATGTTAAAAGAGTCATTCATGTCTGGATCGTTAATTAAGCCTTTCCAGCCCACTGTAGTACGTGGTTTTTCAAAATAAACACGCATCACAATATAAAGAGAATCTTTTACTTTTTCGCTTAATACTTTTAAACGATCTGCATATTCATGTGCAGCAGCAGGGTCATGAATAGAACATGGACCAATCACCACAAATAGACGCTTGTCTTTACCATCTAAAATATTGCGGATTGTTTCACGACCACGAAGAACGGTTTGATAAGCATTTTCAGTCAAAGGTAACTCAGTTTTTAATTCTGCAGGAGTCACGAGTGGCTGAATACTTTCAATATTCACGTCATCGATGTCTGATTGTGTAAGAGGATTAGACTGTAAAGTATTCATTGCCGTCACTGGTTTGATCATACAAAAGATTGTTTAATAGTCTGAATATAACATGAATTTCACTGTATTTTGTTATAAAAAGATGAATACTTCTTTAAAAAATAAGTGATGAATCGGGTAGATAAATTAAACGGTCTGTTTTAGCAAAATCCTGTCAGATAAAGCATTCATTATTGGCTGGCTTGTGCCTCAGAAACTGCTGTTGCAGTTTCTGGTGTGCTGATAGGTTTTGATTTCACAGGATTGACCATAAAGTTAATCCCGATAATAAATAAGGTAATACCTAAAACTTTACGAATCACTTTTTCAGGTAAACGTGAACTGACTAAAGTTCCCACCACAATTGCAGGAATCGAGCCAACCAACAACCAAACCAATAGGTGAAAGTCGACATTGCCTGAACTCATGTGACCTAAGCCTGCAACTAGGGTAAGTAAGACGGCATGCACGACATCTGAACCGATAATACGAATCATCGGTAGATTCGGGAACATCAGCACCAATGCCATGATGCCAAAAGCACCTGCACCCACTGAAGAAAGTGTGACAAATACACCCAGTACAACTCCCATAATTACAATGAGGGCACGCTTATCTGCAGCCTGTAGTTTGACCTTTTCAAGGTCTTGGGTCATATCGGGCAATTCTTGTTTATGGTATTTATTAAAAAACGTTTCAATTTGACTGCGAAACACAATTGAGATGCCAGTTAAGGTCAACATAAAGCCCAGTACCACGGTCAGTACCATTTTGTAATGGGTAGATTGGCTTAAATAATTCTCTAAAACCCAGTGGGTCGCAAATGAAGCAGGGATACTGCCCACCGCAAGCCAAATGACAATGGGCCATACAATATTCATTTTTTTGGCATGAACCAATGAGCCGCAGAATTTTGAAATGGCGGCATAAAGTAGGTCTGTTCCAATTGCGATATGCGGTTCAATTTTAAACAAGCTGATCAGAATGGGAGTCATCAGTGAACCGCCACCTACGCCAGTCACACCCACGCAGAAGCCGACCAATACACCTGCCAAAATAAACTCTAAAGGACCAACCATGAAGATATGCCGAAGTCAAAAATCGTGAATATATTATGACTTTTGGCAATAAGCTGTTGTCTTGATTAATGATTTACTTATTCTTAAAACAGATATAGTCAATGTGGAAAATCAGTGCAAAAGATCGCAGATTCAAGCCACGGCTTACTTTCTGTTTCTTACAAAATACAGTGGCTATGCTAAAATGCGAAAATTCATATCCATTAAAATTTAGAGGACAAAACGCTTGCAAAATCGGAAACTTAAAATAGGTATCGTTGTGGGAGAAGTATCGGGTGATACTTTAGGGGCACAACTCATGCGACGTTTTCGTGAGCAAGGCATTGATGCAGAGTTTGAAGGCATTGGTGGCCCACAAATGATTGCGGAAGGTTTTAAAAGTTATTATCCGATGGATATTTTATCGGTAATGGGCATTGTTGAAGTGCTGAAAGATTTGAAAAAACTCTTTGCAGTACGGGATGGTTTGGTCGAAAAGTGGACTCAACATCCCGTCGATGTCTTTGTCGGAGTTGATGCGCCTGATTTTAATTTACGTCTTGCCAAAAGTTTAAAACAGAAAAACTTGCCGATTAAAACCGTGCAATATGTCAGTCCTTCGGTATGGGCATGGCGACAAGGTCGGGTACATGGCATTAAAGCCAGTATAGATTTGGTACTGTGTTTATTTCCGTTTGAAAAAGCCTTTTTTAAAAAATGGGATGTGCCTGCAGCCTTTGTCGGACATCCTTTGGCGAGTCAGTTGCCGTTGGAAAATCCAATTGCTGCAGCAAAACAAGAATTGGGTTTAGACCAACAGCAACAACATATTGCGTTATTGCCTGGTAGCCGACGTGGTGAAATTGAGCGTTTAGGGCCGTTAGTTTTAGATGCGGCTTATATTTTGACGCAAAAATATCCGCAGTTTAAGTTTTTAATTCCTGCAATTAATGATGCACGTAAACAACAAATTGAAGCGTTACTGCAGTCTTATCCGAGTGCATTACAAGACAAAGTGCAATTGATGGAAAATCGTGGCACAGAATCCAAAATTGGTCGTCAGGTAATGAATGCGTCCGATATGATTGCACTGGCTTCAGGCACGGCGACGTTAGAAGCGATGCTATTACATCGTCCAATGGTTACGTTTTATAAGCTCAATCGCATTACGTACTGGATTGCGAAACTGTTGGTGAAAATTCCTTATTATTCATTGCCAAATATTATTGCAGGTAAAAAGGTGATTCAGGAATTAATTCAGGATGATGCAACACCAGAGCGTTTGGCAGCAGAAATTGAAAAGTTAATTTATATCGAAACTGCACAAATTCAAGTGATGCAACATATCACTATGCATAAGCAATTATTGTCCGATAACAGCGAAGACCCTGCACAAGCAATTTTGGCGATTTTAGATCGTTAAACTGTTCATTTCGTGATTGCATTGTTGTTTTGAAACTGCTGCCGATACTGGCTAGGTGTTAGCTCGAATTGCTTTTTAAAAGTTTGGCTAAAGGCGGTTTCGGAAGAATAACCGACACGATGGGCAATTTGTTGAATCGACAATTGTCCTTGCTGTAAATAATGCGATGCCAAGCGTAGCCGATGTTGTTGTAAGTATGCCAAAGGCGGCTCACCAATCACCTGATTAAACAAATTGGCAAATTTAGAACGTGACATGCAACATTGTTCTGCCAAACTTTCTACCGTCCATGCTTTTTCGGGTTGACCATGAATAGCTGCGAGCGCATTGGAAAGTTCAGGATGTGCCAAAGCGCCGAGCCAGTTATTTGAGTCATCAAGCTGAAAAATATAATCACGCACACATTCAATCAGTAAAATACTGACCAAGTGATCTAATATTTTATCCCGTCCCGGTCGGATTTGATGACTTTCCACCGCTAAAAATTGCAAGCCAATTTGTAACCACTCGGGCGCTGTGCTGCACATGATATGCGGAATATGCAGATATTCGGGTAGGGCACTTAAAAGCGGTTTTGCCATGGTGGTGTCCATGTGGCATTGAATCACCAAAATAAATGCGTCTTCAGCTTGTGTGTGATTTATCGTGCCAAAATTTATTGACTGCTGTGACTGAATTTGAAATAAATCCGAAATATCAAAGTGTTCTGTCCAGTGAGTGTCTGCAGTTGCACTTGCGTAATGACTGCAACCCGATGGAATCAGGACAATATCACCTGCATCAATGTGAAGGTGTGTCTGTGCAGATAAATGGATATGCAGCGAGCCTTGTAGTACTACATAAGCCAGCATTGCCCCTTGGTCACGATATTGAAATGACCAATCTCCTTGAGGATTTAAATATATATATTCTGATTGGTGCAGATGTATATCATCAAAAATTTTACTTAAAGCATCCATATTTTAAGCATAAATCATTATAAAAAATAAACCTGTGATTTCAGGACAATATAGCGCATTTTTGCGCCAAAGACTTTTGCATAGCTTTTTTGGACGTCTGCAACTGTTCATTCTCGTGTCTTTCCTCAAATATATAGGTAGAACAGCGTAGAAGGAAGAAAATAAGATGAACGCACCACTTCATTTGCTTAAAGAGATGGAACAGGATGTTCCTTATAAAAGCGCGGCTCAACTCGATAAAAAGCGTTATTTATGGTTGATCAGCCCATTTTTACCTGTATTGGGGATGGGGATTTTGGCGGGTTATCAATTCGCTCCGAAGCCTGCGAAAAAAGTTTTTGCTCTAGGTGGCCCTTTATTATTGCATGTGATTATTCCAACAATTGATACTTTAATTGGTCAAGATGCCAATAACCCAAGCAATGAAGATGTGAAACGACTTGAGGAAGATCGGTATTATTCGCGTTTGGTGAAAAGTTTTATTCCTTTGCAATATGCCGCCAATATTTATGCAGCTTATTTGGTTGGACGGCCACAAACCTCGTTAGTCGATAAAATTTTTCTGGGTATTTCCATGGGGATGGTGAATGGTATTGCTGTCAATACTGCGCATGAACTCAGCCATAAATCTTCAAAAATAGATCACTTACTGTCACATTTGGCTTTAGCACCAACAGGATATAACCATTTTCGGGTTGAGCATCCGTATGGGCATCATAAACGTGCTGCGACACCTGAAGACCCTGCATCTTCACGTATGGGAGAAACATTTTATGAGTTTTGGCCCCGCACGGTAAAAGGTTCGTTTAAGTCTGCACTGCAAATTGAAACTCAGCGTTTAAAACGTAAAGGCAAAAGTTTTTGGTCGAAAGACAATGAATTATTACAAGGCTGGGGCATGAGTGCGGCATTTCATGCTGCATTGTTGGCGCGTTTTGGTACTGGGATCATTCCGTATTTGGCGACACAGGCTTTTTATGGCATTAGCCTGTTTGAAATAATTAATTATATAGAACATTATGGCTTGCTTAGACAAAAAGATGCGCATGGCAAATATGAGCGCACTATGCCTGAACACAGCTGGAATAATAACAATATTGTGACCAATTTGTTTTTGTATCAATTACAACGTCATTCCGATCATCATGCTTATCCAACCCGACCATTTCAGGCTTTGCGACATTTTGATGAAGCGCCTGAATTACCAAGCGGTTATGCCAGCATGTTGCTGCCTGCCATGATTCCACCTTTGTGGTTTAAAATTATGGATAAACGTGTATTTGAACATTATCAAGGCAATTTAAACAAAGCCAATATTCAGCCTAAACGCCGTGCACGAATTTTTAAGAAATTTGGTGTGGTGGATAATTGATTGAATTATTAAGATTATTTTTTAATATTCATTTTGATATTTCTTTTGTATATATCTTTCAAAGGAAAGATTGAGATGTATACCAGATGTCTATTTTCACTCATCTTACTATGAATTGACTTCATCTCATTTTGGCGCATAATAAAGTTATATATTTATATAATATTGAGGTGGGTATGATTCATACAAACTTGAGAAAAGTAGGTGGTTCGGTCATGCTTGCCGTACCGCCTACATTATTAAAAAGTTTAGGTTTAGATGCGGGAAAGGAAGTTTCTCTGAGCATTGTGAATGGTAAGTTAGTGGTCGAACCTAAAGCGAAGCCAGCTTATAAATTGGCTGACTTGCTGCAAGAGCATCAAGCTTTAGCATTAGAGCAAGATGCGTGGCATGATGTAAAAGCAGTTGGGCGAGAAGAAATCTAATGAATCAAGGCGATATTTATTTGATTTCATTAGATCCAACACTTGGACATGAACAACAAGGTAAGCGACCTGTATTTGTTATTTCACCTAAGTCATTTAATCTTATTACTAAAATGCCGATTGTTTTGCCTATTACTTCTGGTGGAAACTTTGCACGAAATATGGGTTTCGCTGTAGAGCTTATTGGTGGGAAAACTACAGGTATTGTGCGTTGTGATCAACCTAGAGCTTTAGATTTTGAAGCTAGACACGCGCGGTTTTTAGAATCCTCGCACGCAGATGTTTTGGATGAGGTTTTAGCAAGATATATCGCAATTTTTTCACCTGAAGATTAATTTATATCGAAAAAGACAGAAATTTATAGCAATATTTCTATGAAAATCTGTCTTTTATCTTACTTTACTATATGCCTTAAATCATAAAATCACTTGAGCTCACTCGAACTTTTACCTAATTCACGACGGGCAATAATCAATAGCTGAATCTGTTGCGTACCTTCAAAAATATCTAAAATTTTCGAATCACGTGCCCATTTTTCCAATAACTCATCTTCGTTATAACCCACCGATGCAGCTAACTCGACACACCTGAGCGTGATTTCATTACACACGCGACCAGCTTTGGCTTTGGAAATAGAAGCTTCGCGTGAGTTAGGCTGTTTATTGTCTGCCATCCATGCTGCTTTGAGCATCAATAAACGTGCGGCTTCCCATTCTGCTTCCATCCGATAAGTCTGTGCTGCGATATGTGAACACTGTAAATAGGGCGTGGCATAATTTGCATCTAATTGGTCTTTAAAAATTTCCTTAATCCGCTCTAAAGCGGCTTTGGCACAACCAACGGCCATAGCTGCCACCAAAGGGCGAGTGTTATCAAAGGTTTCCATCACACCTGCAAACCCTTTGGCAACATCAATTTCTGTATTGCCTAAAAGGTTGCTCGCAGGAACACGGCAATTTTCAAATCGAATTGTTGCTGTGTCCGAGGCTTTAATCCCTAATTTATGTTCTAAGCGTTCCACGGTCATGCCAGGTGTGCCCTTAGTCACAACAAAGGATTTGATCGCAGCACGTCCCAGTTTTTTGTCTAAGGTTGCCCACACAACAACGGCATCGGCGCGGTCACCAGAGGTCACAAAAATCTTTTCACCATTTAAAATATATTCATTGTCTACTTTGGTGGCAGTGGTACGAATAGCCGCAGAGTCAGAACCACAGTTGGGTTCGGTAATTGCCATGGCTGCCCAAACACCATTAAAGCGTTGTAATTGTTCTTCATTGGCCACCGCAGCAATCGCAGAATTACCTAAACCTTGGCGTGGCATACTGAGTAATAAACCTGTATCGCCATAACACATTTCGACAATACTCAGTGCGGTAGACATATTTACGCCATTTTTGTTACCTGTAGATGTGTCACCACGTTTGTTGACTGCTGCACCTGCATTCATGCCATCGCCCGCTTGGTTCATACCATCAACCAAGGCTGCAAGCATGTCTAATTCTTTCGGGTAGGCGTGTTCGGCTTTATCATATTTTCTTGAAATGGGACGTAATACATTTAAAGCAACTTCATGTGCCTGATCGACCAACATTTTGAATTTTTTTGGATTTTGTAAATTCATGGGTGTATTCCTTATTTTTCTAGCTGGCTATCGTTTATTGATGGTGTGAGATTAAGCATGCAAGCCTGAATGCATAATTGCAGTCGCACGTAAATCACGATACCAACGCTCTACAGGATGTTCTTTGGTAAAGCCATGACCACCTAAAATTTGCACGCCATTGGTGGCAATTTGCATAGATTTTTCTGCACAGAGCAGACGTGCTAAATATGCTTCTCGATGAAAGTTTTTACCCGATTCGGCAAGACTCGCTGCATTCAGCAACAGCATGCGCATGGCTTCAATTTCAATGGCCATATCTGCAATCATAAAAGCCACACTTTGACGATGTGAAATTGGTTCGCCAAATGCAGTGCGCTCATTGGCATAGCGAATACAATAACTTTTCACTGCTTCACAGCAACCAACTGCCATGGCGCACCACATGAGATTACCTAAATCTAAAAATGCGCTGTAATCAAAATCATCTGTGCCTAAACGTGCTGCAGGTGTCTGATTAAACTTTAAAGTCGCGGTTTCGCAGGCTTTTAAGCCCATTGCAGGCGCTGCTTTAAATTGAATAGAAGCATCACGTTGCACAATGAACACATCGGCTTGACCATTTAGCTCTGCACTAACCAAAAATAAATCTGCTGTTTCGGCCAAAATCACCAGCGTTTTTTCACCTGTAATTAGGTACTGTCCATTTTGCAAAGTCGCTTTGGTTTTTAGCTGATACGGATTAAACGCAGCAGTATTTTCCTGAATCGCAAAAGTGGCTTGAAGTGGCGTTGGATGGTTCGCGTCTGTTTCGGAAAACGCAGATAAATACTGATTTTGAACCTGTTCTGAACCCCAGCGAGTTATGGCATTCATTACGCCAAATGTGGAAAGTAATCCTGCGGTTAAGCCAAAGTCACCACGTGCCAATTGTTCGGCAATTAAAATATGGCTGACAATATTTTGTTCAGTGGCAACACCGCCTAAAGCTTCGGGCAGAGCATAGGTGTTCAAACCTAAATCTGTGCTGTATTGCCATAATACTTGTGGGGATTTCGCATCATGATCTGCCTGATGTGCCAATGGATAGATCACTTCTGTAGCAAATTGCTGCATGGCATCGACCAGCATTTGCTGTTCTTCACTCAATGACAAATCAAATAAATCTTTGGATTGACGTGTCAGTCGTTGTTGCGGTAATTTTTGTGTGCTTTTAAAATTTTTTTGAGTGGTTTCAAAGGTTTTAAAACCTGCTTTGGCTGAGTGATATAGAGATTGTTCAACCCATTTGCGTAATTTGAATTGATCGAGCAGATCACTCGATGCCATTTTAGTGAGTAGCGCTAAGCCGAATCCTTGGGCTTTGTTTATCATTTGACTCATGATTGTGTTGTCCTACACAGAGAATGCTTGTTTTTTATGCTGACATGCAGACTATAAAAAAACTATGTCATTGCTGACATGCAGAATTGTCAAAGATAAACGGTAAAAATTTTCTTATAACTGGACTAATCTGTGGATTTTTATAGATTATTAATTTTATAGAAATCTACGCTTTTAAAATAAATTGACCTAAATGACAATTGCATCGAGTGGGCAACAATCATTTAGGTCTATATAACAGCTTTGATCAAAGAAATAAAAGTTGGGACTTAAATAAACTTTTGAATCATTTTGCGGACATTGGTTTTCGCATCAATCACGGTCATAAAGGTGTAAGCACCAATAAATTTACGGCTAATAAACATAAATTCTTTAGGAGGCACACTAAAGTAACGCGAAGCCATCGATTTAGATGCTTGTTGCATGACACGGCTATGCAGCTGACTTTTTTTCCAGTCATAGCGCGATTGTTCATCCATCACGCCTGCAGGTAAATCGCGGTTATTGTCTAAGTGACTAAAGGCTTCGGTTGCCAATAGAAACACTTTGGCCATATCTGGTTTAATGCTTTCAGGGATGCTGTCAAAAAACTCATAACCCGTCATGGCATTCACCATCATTTGTGGGTCGTGGTAATAACCCGCCTTGATCAAATTACGCGCCACAGTCAGCAAGTGTTGATCAAATTGACGAATAGCACCAAAGTCGAGCAGTACAATTTTATCGTGAATATCTTCACCATTACCTAAGCGAACTAAGTAGTTGCCAAAGTTCGGGTCAGTCTGCATTTCGCCCCATTCAAATACTTCACGCACAGCAATTTCTAAAGAGGCTTCGCCTAATTGGTTACGGCGTTCTTGAGGTAATGAGAGCATGACAGGGCTGTTAATCGGTACGCCACGTTCAAAGGTCATACACAGCACTTGGTCGCTACAGTATTCATCCACAATTTGCGGCACAATGTAGCGCGGATCATCTTTTAAACGGGCAGCAAAACGACGTGTCGTTTCCGCTTCAATTTGATAGTTGACTTCACGATGCATCATTTCACGCACTTCATCAAACCACTGATCAAATTCACGGGTTTGCGGCACCATGCGTGTCAATTTGAGCATATTTCTAAATAGGCTCATGTCTGAGTCAATCGCATCTGCTACGCCTGGATATTGGATTTTTAATACCAACTCCAAACCATCCGACTTGCGGGTCGCGCGGTGAACTTGAGCCAAAGAGGCTGTACCTAATGGCTCATGATCAATGGTGAGATCATCAAGTTTGGAACCTAACTGTGCCTGTAATTGCTGTTTAATCGCAGGCCATGCCAATGCGACAGTCTGGTTATTCAGCGTGTTGAGTGCTTGCGTAATTTCTTCAGGTAAAAAATGTTCGCCGTACAGCGCCATCATTTGCCCAATCTTCACGATAGAGCCTTTGAGTTTGCCAATTTCAGCCACCAAGTAATCGGCTTGTTCTTTCATGGCTTTTTTTCGTTTACGTTCTTTTTCTTCTTCGCTTGAAAACATAGAGGTGGCATTCGAGGCTGCCCATCGTGTTCCTGCAAGTAAAGATGCCTTTGCGATGGATAAGCGTCGATCCATAGAGGAAGTCTTGAGTTGTTTAAGCTTATCGTTCTGATCTGACATTAAAATCAATCCTTAAATCAGCAATACGCAGGAAAATTAGATTGTAACGGATATTAGCGCGTCTTAACGTATTAAAAAAGTTCAACTTGCTGAACGACGAGTTTCCTCGTGAAAAAAGTATGAAAAACGGCTTAAAAGTACTTTTACATCCGATATTGCACTTTGGTTTCGGCTTTTTTCATCAATTGCGCTTTGTTGTCTTGGATAAATTTGAGAATCATCAATTTTACAGAATCGTGTAAAAAACCATGCGCATATCCCTTAACAATAATCACGCTGGGCAAACTAAAAAATAGATATTTGGCATCATCTAATGACGAATTTTCAAAAATGCCGTTTTCAATCAAAATTTGCTGAAAAAATTGTTTTTCAATCAAGACTGCTTCGGAGTGGTTGTCGTTCCAATAGCTTTGGCGCATGGCCATCAAATTATTGTGTTTGTAGCTCATAAGGCTGAAAGTTTCATCTATAAAATGAGTAATTCAATTATTGGGATATTGTCACATTTTTCAATGATTGTTGTGCATTTATCATAGACTGAATCATAAAAAGCAGGGGATTGACTATATGCTTTTTAACCTGAATCTTGTAGCATCAATGCAGCAATTTGGGTTTTGTAAAATTATAAAATATTGAAAATTTACCGCGCTTTAAAAACAGACTGCGCTCAGGGGAAAATATGAAAGTTTGGATATTTACACTATTGGGGATGCTGACTTTGGGTACAGCTCAAGTTTGGGCGAATGGCGTTTCACAAGGCTATACGCAATGTATGAACAATAGTTATGGCAAAATTTCCCAATCGCAAAAATGTATTAAAACTGAGCAAAAAGCACAAACCAAACGACTCAAAAAACACTATAAAGCCTATGTAAAACGCAGCGCAGGCAATGCCAGTAATATTCAACAACAGCATCAACTTTGGGAAAACCGTGTAAAACAACGCTGTTATTTATCGACTCAAAGCGATTTTGCCGCATTACAACGTGCACAATGTGTTTTGCTGCAAACAGCAGAGCGCGCTGATTATTATCAAGGTCAGTTTGTGGGAATCAAATAAGTAAAACCATAGTAAATAAATTACTTGGAAACTGCTTAAACATTATAAAACCGAGTAAAACAGGGTATTATAAAGCGTTTTAAAATTAGACCTTGGAGCGCCTTAAGTGGATCGACCGACAATTAGCCCTGAACATTTGCAGGAAGCTGCTGAAAACCTAAGCACTATTCGTGATTTTATCCGTTTTGGGGTTACAGCATTACGTCAATACGATGCACATTTAGGTCAAGGTACAGAAGATTATTTTGCAGAAAGCTCTGCATTGGTATTGCAAACAATGTCTTTAGACTGGAATGCAGACCCAGAAATTTTAGATGCCAAACTTTTACCAAGCGAAGTGGCTGAGTTTTTAAGTCTGCTTGAACGCCGTATTAACGAAAAAGTACCAACTTCATATTTGTTGAATTTGGCTTATTTCTTTAATAAACCATTTTATGTAGATGAGCGTGTTTTGATTCCACGTTCACCTATTGCAGAACTAATTGAAAATCGTTTTGCGCCATATTGTCTAGATGAAAATGGTCAAATGCGTGAAGCAGATAACAATTTACCAGCCAATGCTGCGCCTAAAACCCCACAACGTATTTTGGATATGTGCACGGGTTCAGGTTGTATTGCGATTGCTTTGGCTTATGCTTTTCCAGATGCTGAAGTCGATGCAACTGACATTTCAAAAGATGCTTTGGAAGTCGCACAAATTAACTGTGAACATCACAACAAACAATACCAAGTGGCGTTGCTTGAGTCTGATTTATTCGCCAAAATCCCAGCCGAAAATCAGTATGATTTAATCGTATCTAACCCGCCGTATGTTGATGCGGAAGATATGGCAGATTTACCTGAAGAATTCCATCATGAGCCAGAATTGGCATTGGCAGCAGGGCAAGACGGCTTAGATTTAGTCCGTAAAATGTTGGCGCAGGCGGCAGATTACTTAACTGAAGATGGTCTGATTGTGATTGAAGTAGGTAATTCTGAATGGGCGATGAAACAGAATTTCAACACGGTTGATTTGCACTGGTTAAAATTCCAAAAAGGTGGTTCAGGTATTTTTGCATTGACTGCAGCACAATGCCGTCAATATCGCGATTTATTTATTCAATCTGTTCAAGCATAAGGAGTCGTTGGACGTGGCAGGTAATAGTATAGGGCAACTTTTCCGTGTAACGACTTGTGGTGAATCTCATGGCGTAGGTCTGATGGCGATTGTCGATGGCGTGCCACCGGGGATTGAACTGTCTGCAGAAGATTTACAAAAAGATTTGGATCGCCGTAAACCGGGTACGTCTAAGTTTGCGACACAGCGTAAAGAACCCGATGAAGTTGAAATTATTTCAGGTGTCTTTGAAGGTAAAACCACTGGAACTTCAATTGGTTTACTGATTCGTAATACTGACCAAAAATCGAAAGACTACGGTAATATTGCACAGACTTTCCGCCCTGGGCATGCAGATTATACCTATACGCAAAAGTATGGTTTCCGCGATTATCGTGGTGGTGGACGTTCAAGCGCACGTGAAACAGCAATGCGCGTTGCAGCAGGTGCAATTGCAAAAAAATACCTGTTCGAAAAATTTGGAATTGTGATTCGTGGTCACGTCACTCAAATTGGTACAGAAAAAGCTGAAAAGCTAGATTGGAACGAAGTACCAAACAATCCATTTTTCTGTGGCGATGCCGATGCTGTACCACGTTTTGAAGCTTTGGTAACGTCTTTGCGTGAACAGGGTACAAGCTGTGGTGCAAAACTGGAAATTGTGGCTGAAAAAGTTCCTGTGGGTTGGGGGGAACCTGTTTTTGATCGTTTAGATGCCGATATTGCCCATGCCATGATGTCTATCAATGCTGTGAAAGGCGTTGAAATTGGAGATGGTTTTGCAGTGGCAGCGCAGTTTGGGCATGAAACCCGTGACGAACTGACCACTGACGGCTTTTTGGCGAACCATGCAGGCGGTATTTTAGGCGGTATTTCTAGTGGTCAAGATATTCGTGTTGCGATTGCTTTAAAACCAACAGCCAGTATTACTACACCTGGTAAAACCATTAATTTAAACCGTGAAGATACGGATGTACTGACCAAAGGACGCCATGATCCTTGCGTAGGTGTGCGTGCAACGCCAATTGCAGAAGCTATGCTTGCGATTGTATTGATGGATCATTTCATGCGTCATCGTGCGCAGAATGCCGATGTGGTTGCACCGTTTGCACCCATTGAGCCGAAATAACAATATGCTTTAAGCAAGGTGCATAATCATTGCCAAGTGCGAAAATATGTTGTGAAAAAAGCCAAACCGTAGTGTTTGGCTTTTTTCTGCCTGAGTTTTGAGCTTAGTTCTTCTTTTAGATTGTAAGTTTCAAAATTTTATACGCTGTTTTATATGGTGAAGATGCAGAGGAATGATCTGCGGCTCCTAAATATTAAGCCAATAAAAAAGAGCGCATATTGCGCTCTTTTCAAGGAATTTATTTACACCTCATTAAAGAAACCAAGTGTAATAACCCCAAATCATCAATGGCCAAGCCACAAATGGGCTAAATAACCATTTCCAAAACCAAAAGCGTGGAATAAAACCAACACCGTGTACAAAGCCACCTGAAATACCAATCATAATAAACATCATGGCACGGTGGCTATATTCACCGTTGGCATCCAGCATTGCTGCTGGATGAAGAAGCAGTACAGCTGCGAGTGGGAATGCCAATAAACATGAAATAACCATCGCAATCTTGTTCGGTTTTTGAACTGTTGTTTCAGCGTTCACTGCAGTGTCTGTCATCTAATTATTCCTCGTCAAGGTCTTGATGAGATTCAATATACAGGGCACTCAAGACACCTGCAAAGCATGCCATCAGAATACCGAGAATCCATGCAAAGTACCACATAATTTATTCTCCTTAGACACAGCCTTAGTAAAGGCTGTGTGAATTCTCTTTAATGTGCTTGTTGGTGATAACGCCCCACATTTTGTAGTAACACCAAGTGGTGTATAGCAAAATAATTGGTACGAAGATACATGCTGCAACAGTCATTACAGTTAATGTGTTTTTACTTGATACCGCATCCCACATGGTCAAGCTTGCAACTGGGTTGAGGCTTGATGGCATTAAGAATGGGAACAATGCAAAACCTGCAGTTAAAATCGCACCGATCACCGCTAAAGATGAACCTGTGAAACTTAAACCAGCTTTGTTTTTACCTGCTGCAAGAATAATCAAAATACCGCCCAAGATGCCCATAATTGGTGCAATCATGGTAATAGGGTACGCTGAGTAGTTGTTCATCCAACCTGGGTTTGCATTGGTTAAAACTTCTTTAGCCAATGGGTTTGCTACGCCGTTCGTGTCGTATGGAGTGACTAGGGTATAACCTTCGATACCACCGAAGTATAGCCATGCGCCTGCACCCAAGAAACACACAAGGAACACAATGCCCATGATTTGCGTTGCTTTTGCAGAGCGTGCACGTAAGTCACCATCGGTACGCAGCATTAACCATGCACCACCATGCGCGCAAAGCATAGACAAGCTGACTAAACCACACACTAAAGCGAATGGGTTTAATAATGCAAAGAAGCTGCCTGTATATGTTGAACGTACAGTTTCGTCTAGGGTAAATGGTACGCCAAGGAACATATTACCAAACGCAACACCGAACACTAATGCAGGAACTGCACCACCTACAGCCAAACCCCAGTCCCAAGATGTACGCCATTTGGTGTTTTCAAGTTTTGAGCGGTAGTCAAAACCAACTGGGCGCAGGAATAGGGCAAACAGAACTAAGAGTAGTGCCCAATACATGCCTGAGAATGCTGTTGCATATACCATTGGCCAAGCAGCAAATAACGCGCCACCCGCTGTAATGAACCAAACCTGGTTACCATCCCAGTGCGGTGCAATCGTGTTGATTGCAGCACGGCGTTCTTCGTCATTTTTACCTACAAATGGCATGATCGCCATTGACCCCATGTCGAAGCCATCGGTGAGGGCAAAGCCAATGAGTAATACACCCACTAACACCCACCAAATGATTTTGAGTAATTCATATTCGATCATGCTTAAGCCTCCTCATTGGCTTTTTTCGCAGCTTCAATTTTCTCGAAGTGGTATTTACCAGTATGAAGCGAGCTTGGGCCTAGACGTGAGAATTTGATCATCAAGTACATTTCAATAATCAGCAAAACGGTATAGAACGCTGCCAATGCAATGATTGAGCCCCATACGTCGCCAGTGCTGAGTGAAGATGCAGACAAGTGTGTTGGAAGTACTTCACCAATTGTCCATGGTTGACGACCAACTTCTGCTACATACCAACCTGTTTGCGCTGCAATCCAAGGTAATGGTAATGAGAATAACGCAAATTTTAATAACCAAGGTTTGCTTTCTGCGTTGCGTTTAGCCACTGCAAAAGTTGCAAGTGCGAATAACAACAGCATTAAGAAACCAGAAGCTACCATGGCACGGAATGCCCAGAACAAACTTGGTACGTGTGGAATAGTATCCGCAGCAGCCATTTTAATTTGTTCGTCAGTCGCATCTACTACGTTTGGCGTGTATTTTTTCAACAATAAACCATAACCCAAATCGGTTTGAGTTTGCTCAAATGCAGCTTTAAGTTCAGGAGATTGGTCGCCCGCACGTAATTGCTCAAGTTGTTGATAAGCAACCATACCGTTACGAATACGAACTTCGTGGTTTGCGATCAGGTCTTTAATACCAGTCACTTCTTCGGTGATAGAACGCGTTGCAATAATCCCCATGACATAAGGAATTTTAACTGCGTAATCTGTCGTTTGCGTTTCTTCGTTTGGAATACCAAATAAAGTGAACGCTGCAGGAGCAGGGTGAGTATCCCATTCTGCTTCAATTGCTGCGAGTTTGGTTTTTTGAACATCACCTAATTCATAACCTGATTCATCACCAAGTAGAATTACAGATAAAGTAGAAGCTAAACCGAAAATTGCTGCAATAGCGAATGAACGACGCGCAAATGGCAAGTCTTGCTTTTTCAATAAGTAATAACTTGAAATCGCTAAAACGAAAATAGCACCCGTTACATAACCTGCAGAAACAGTGTGTACGAATTTAACTTGCGCAACAGGGTTAAAAATTAACGCCCCGAAGTCAACCAATTCCATACGCATGGTTTCGTAGTTAAAGGTAGAACCCACTGGGTTCTGCATCCAGCCGTTGGCAACTAAAATCCAGAGAGCGGACATATTAGAACCAAGCGCAACCAGCCACGTTACACATAAGTGCTGCACTTTGGAGAGGCGATCCCATCCAAAGAAGAATAAACCAATGAAGGTCGATTCTAAGAAGAAGGCCATTAAACCTTCAATTGCGAGTGGTGCACCAAAGATATCACCCACGTAGTGTGAGTAATACGCCCAGTTTGTACCAAACTGGAACTCCATGGTTAAACCAGTGGTTACCCCTAAGGCAAAGTTAATACCGAAGAGTTTTCCCCAGAATTTGGTCATGTCTTTATAAATTTCTTTACCAGAAATCACATACGTGGTTTCCATAATGGCAAGAATAAAAGCCAGACCTAAAGTCAGTGGAACAAAAATAAAGTGATACATCGCGGTCATTGCGAATTGGAACCGCGAGAGATCGACCACGCTTTCAGAAATCATCAACGTGTCTCCTTGATTGAGGAAGGACTGCCAGCAATACGCTCAGCAACTTGTGAATCAAAATTTTGAGGAATAGTTGGGGCATCAAACCAAATATTTTTGATGACCATTAACAGCACGACCTTAATTATTAAAATGATCGTGAGTTCACGAACTACTTTTCTATTTAAATCTTTAGGAACTAAGCTCACTTTTATAAGCCTATTTTTTAAACTGTGTTTTATATTATTAAACAAAAACATACAAAAAAAAATAGCTGGCACAGTTAAAATGCAAATATATTGTTAACTTATTATAAATCAATAGTTTGTTTTTGGGTGTTGCAGAGAATAAATGGAGGAAAGTAATATTTTTTAAACTTGACAGAAACACTTGTAATTAATAATTCAAAATCTGACTAAAATACTTATATTTTAAAAAAGCAAATCAGACTAAATTGCTATGAATAAAAATCAATCTAAAAATAGCAATAAATTAGAGATATTATCAGCTAATAATTATTCTCATTCTTTTGTTAAAGTTTAATGACGATTCCGCATATTTTTTTATTTCCCTACAATGTAGTGGTGCTTTGTCTTTGGCTTAGTCTAGGGTAAACAGCATTTTTTTCATAATGATTTTGTGTAAATATTGTTCAGATCACATGAAATGTATCGTTTATAAACAAACAGATTGTGTTGAGTTTGAGTGAAAAATTTTAACTTTCTTAGGTCAGCAAGATTGGTTTTAAATCTTAAAAAATAACTTATTGATTGCTAAATAGGTTATTTGATGCCGAAATTTTTTTGGCAAGATAGTGAGATCTTTTTTTGCGCACAATAATAATTTGAGCTTGAAATTCAAGTTCACCAAATTCAGGTTCAACCTGCACATAATGCAGTTGCCCAAACTCATCACGTACACGTGCTTGTGCAGAAAAACCAGGACGGGCATTACCACTGGAAATTGTGGCTAAACGTCCGAGTAAATCGACTTGGCGCACGCTATATTTGGGCTTAATCACTTGGTCTAAACAGTGAATCATGAAGACTGTAAAAAAGATGGCAATAATAAACGCTGGAATAATAATGTAATAAGCAGGAACGAAATGTTGTTGTTGTGAGTAAATCAAAAACTGTAAAAAATATCCTGCAACACTGAAATTCATCAGTAAAAAAACAAAAATCAGTACTTTAGAAAATTTAACATCTAAAAGTGGCGATTCTGTAATTCGTTGTGAAAATGCACGTTTGAGCAACTGACTTGGGCGAAAATTAAAGTAATAACCAATCGTTTCGACAGTGCTGAGTAGCAATAAAACAACTAGGCTGAGATGAAAGGGCATTAAGTTCAAATCAGATAAAAACTCATGCATGCGCTAAACTCACGTGTTGAAATATTTATAGGTGATGTTATTAGATGCAGATCATTGATCTAACTCTGCTTAGAGAGTATAGATAAATGATCTGGTTTTGTATAGAGCTAAGATTTGGAACTTTTCGCTTCTTTCTGAAAGTTGCAAAAAAGTTAGTCGTTGATCAAGTAAATCCCACCATCTGAATGAACGCTGATCTCGACTTTTTCAAGTGATTGACCTAAACAAGGGCCAGAAATACATTCACCTGTTTCAACCATAAACAATGCACCATGCGTTGAGCATTCGATATATTCTTGGTCGCGGTCTAAGAACTGGTTTTCTAAAAATTCTAATTCCACTTGTAGGTGTGGGCAGACGTTTTGGTAAGCGTAATACATGCCATCACGTTGGGTGATAAAAATTGTGTCACCATTTGGCGTTTCGTAGGCACGTGCTTCACGCTCAGGAATGTCTTCCATCATACAAATTTTATTCATTATGCAGATTCCTTTTGAATGCTATGCAAAAGTTTAGCGTAATCTTCTACCGCAAGACGAGGGCCGAATTGAGAAACCACTTCACTTGAAATCAGAATGGCAAGTTGAGCTGCAGTTTGGAAACCTAAGCCTGCATTGAGTGCATACAGGAATGAACCTGCAAAGGCATCACCCGCACCGTTGGCATCAACAGCAGTGACTTGACGACCTGGTACAGAAAAAGCGTTGTTGCCATCATAAATTAGGGCACCTTGTGCGCTCAATGTAATGACAATGTATTTGCTTTTTTGTTTTAGTTGTTCTAATGCCGCTTCAGCCGTTTCCGTTCCTGTGTACATCATGGCTTCTTGCTGGTTACAGAAGATCAAATCCACACCATCATCTAGTAACTCATCCAAACCTTCACGCGCATATTGCACCATGGCAGGATCAGATAAAGTCAGTGCAATTTTAACCTGATTGGCTTTGGCAATTTCACGCGCTTGTTTTACCGCAGCACGTGCAGTATCACTAGTAGATAAATAACCTTCGATATAAAGCCATTTTGCTGTTTTAAGTGGCTCAAAATCAATTTGTGTAGCAGAAAGTTCTGCGGTAATGCCCAAGTAAGTGTGCATGGTACGTTCAGAGTCATCACTCACAAGTACCATACAAGTCCCTGTAACGCCTTCACTGACCGATTTGGTTGTGGTGTGAATACCTGCTTCATTTAAGCCTTTGAGGTAAATATCACCCAATTCATCGTTACCAACACGGCAGGCATAGAAGGCTTGACCACCTAAAGCACTAAATGCAACGGTGGTATTTGCGGCAGAACCACCCGAAGCTTGGCCTTTATGTCTTTGTGTTTTAATTAAGTTGTTGTATAAATTTGCTTGTGTTTCACCATCGGTTAATTGCATAGTACCTTTTTGCAAGCTATGTTGAATGAGAAAGTCATCCGAGACTTGAAATTCTTGGTCAATTAATGCATTACCAATTGCAAAAAGGTCAACAGTTGCCATGTCTTTAAATCACAGTCAAAATTAAAAACGCTAAGTTTACACCAATGCTCAGGATTGCTGTAGTTTCATGAATAAAATTCAGCTGAATGAATGTTATTGATGAAAAATAGGGGTTTAGCAGAGTTATCAGGAAGGTTAGATGAACATCGAAATTAAAGAAGCACAAGAGTTACCAACGCAAATTCAGACTTTGGCCAAACATGCTGCTCAAGAAGGCTTTGATTTTGTCCATCGTTTAATTGAAGAATGGGAAAGTGGTAAAAACCGCTTTAATCAGCCTGGTGAGTTTTTATTGTTTGTTTACGATGGTGATCAATTGGTTGCATGTGGTGGCTTAAACCAGCAATGGAATGAGCAAGATATTGAAAGTCGTATTGGACGTGTACGTCGTTTTTATGTTTTGCCAAATTATCGTAAACATGGCGTAGGTAAACAGCTCTTGCAACATTTAGAGAAAAAAGCACGTGCTAATTTTTCGGCGTTGTGTTTAAACACTGATACCAAATCGGCAGCGCATTTTTATCAAAAACAGAATTATGTGTATGTCGAAAATCATCCAAACTATAGTTATTTTAAATACCTGATCTAGTTTTGCTCATGCTACAGCCAGTGCAGCGCAGCATTTTGTTGATACTTTGCAAATTTCAATCAATTTAGTCGGGTTTTCAACGTGAATTATCTAAAGAACTAAAGCTATAATGGCTTTAGTTTTTTATTTGCTTATTTTTAGGAGATCACATGACTGTAGATGTCACTGAAACCATTTCCCAGACTGTACATCCTGCGTTTCAGTTGGTACGTCAACACCATGTTGAAGCCTTAGACATTTTAGTGTCTGAATATAAACATAAAGTTACAGGTGCGGTGCATTATCATTTGGCGACAGATCATGATGAAAATGTATTTTTAGTCGCATTTCGCACCCAACCAATGGATTCCAAAGGCGAGGCGCATATTTTAGAGCATACTGCGCTATGTGGTTCAGAAAAATTTCCTGTACGTGACCCGTTCTTTTTAATGATTCGTCGTTCATTAAACACCTTTATGAACGCATTTACCGCTGCAGACTGGACGGCGTATCCATTTGCGACACAAAACAAAAAAGATTTTCAAAACTTACTTTCGGTATATATGGATGCGGCTTTTGCAGCCAATTTAAATCCTCTCGATTTTGCTCAGGAAGGTATTCGTATTGAGTTGGAAAATGGTGAGCCTGTTTATAAAGGCGTGGTATTTAATGAAATGAAAGGTGCGATGAGTTCGCCATCCGATCAGCTTTATCACCAATTGGCTTATCATTTATTCCCTGAAACAACATACCACTACAATTCAGGTGGCGACCCGAAAGATATTCCAGATTTAACCTATCAAGAATTGGTAGATTTTTATAAGTCACATTATCACCCAAGTAATGCGGTATTTATGACTTTTGGCAATACGCCTGCATACGATTTACAAGAACAGTTTGAACAGTTGGCTTTGGCGAAATTTGAACAGGGCGAAACGTTGTATTCGAAGCCTGAGCGTCGTTTAGCTGCGCCAGTGGCAGTGACTGAAAGTTATGCAGTCGATGCAGAAGAACTGAAAGATAAAACTTATCATGTTTTGGCGTGGTTATTGCCTGAAGCAAGCGATATTAAATTACGCTTAGGTATGCGTTTGGTTGAAGGTGTTTTACTTGAAAATTCTGCATCACCACTGCGTCATTATTTGGAAACTTGGGCGCATGCACAATCTACAGGGCCATTGATGGGCGTGGATGATTCCAACTTTGAAATGACCTTCTTCTGTGGTGTGCAAGGTTCTAACCCTGAACATGCAGCAGAATTTCAGGCGGGCGTTTTAAAAGTTTTACAAGACGTGGCTGCACAGCCTGTGGATACGGCATTGGTCGATGCAATTTTGCATCAAATTGAATTGCATCAGCGTGAAATTAATGGCGATGGTATGCCATACGGGTTGAGCTTGATTTTAAATGGTTTAAGCAGTGCAATTCACCACAATGACCCAATTCAGGTGTGGGATGTAGATACTGCGATTGAGCAAGTCAAAGAAGAACTTAAAGATCCAATGTGGTTATCACGGCTAATTCAGACGCATTTAATTGATAACCCGCACCGTGTTCAAATGACTTTGGTTCCAGATGCAGAAAAATCGGCCAAAGATGCTGCACTTGAAAAAGCACGTCTGGCTGAGATAGGCGCACAACTCACAGATGAGCAAAAAGCAGAAATCGTCGCGCAAACGGAAGCTTTAAAAGTCCGTCAAGATACGCCAGATGATTTGAATTTATTGCCAAAAGTTGGTTTGGAAGATGTGCCTGCAGCTTTGCATATTGTGCAGGGTGAGTTGCGTGAAATTATCAGTAACCGCATTGATTATCCTTTAAATTTATATCATGCAGGAACCAATGGAATTTACTATCAGCAAGTATTGATTCAAATTCCTGATGAAATTGTTCAATCGCCATATTTTAATTTGCTGTCTATTTTGATGGGCGAAGTGGGTGCAGGTGAATACGACTATTTAGAATTACAACAGCTACAAACCGCAGTCAGCGGTGGTTTGGGCATGGGCGCATCTTTACGCTCTAAAGTCGATGACAAAAATCAGATCAGTGCATGGCTCACTTTAACCACTAAGTCTTTGGTGAATAATCTTGAAGCCATCCGCTTGCTGAAACTGGCATTTGAACAATTACGCTTTGATGAAAAAGACCGCATTATTGAGCTGTTACAACAACGTAAAACCCGTTGGCAGTCACGTTTGTCGGGTTCAGGGCATAGTTATGCTATGCAAATTGCGGGACGTCAGCATAGTGCTTTAGCGCAGCGTGATTACAACAATACAGGTTTAGGTGCATTAAACTGGTTGGCAGATTTGGTCGGAAAAATTGAAAAAGATGAAGCCGAATATGCCAAATTAATTGCTGAATTGCAGTTGATTCACCATAAATTACTGCAAGCACCTAAGCAATTTTTGTTAGTATGTGAAGAACATCAATCCGATCGTTTGGTTGAAGAAATCCAAGAAGTTTGGGATAAACTTACTGTTGCAGAAAATCCTGCTGCTTTAACTCAAGTTCCTGTAGATGATTCAGCGCAAGATCAAGCATGGTTGATTCAAGCCAATGTGCAATTCTGTGCGGCTGCGTATCCTGCGGTGGAAGTGTCGCATCCTGATGCTGCACCTTTGATGGTATTGGCTGCATATTTGCGCAATGGTTTCTTACACAGCGCAATCCGTGAAAAAGGCGGTGCTTACGGTGGCGGTGCAAGCTACGATGGCAATGCATGTTCATTCCGTTTTTACAGTTATCGTGATCCACGCTTGGCAGAAACTTTCGCAGACTTTGAAGCGAGTATTGATTGGTTATTTAATGCAGAGCAATTGCCGCATCAACTAGAAGAAGCGATTTTAGGTTTAATTGCTAGTATGGATAAACCAGGTTCGCCTGCAGGTGAAGCGATTACTGCATGTTATGCATTATTGCACGCGCGTACACCCTCATTCCGCACAGTATTACGTGAGCGTTTATTGGCGGTGACTTTAGACGATTTAAAACGTGTTGCGGAGCAATATTTGCGTCAGCAGCAAGCATCTAAAGCCGTAGTCGCACCTGTGTCAAAACGTGAAGCATTGCTCGAACTTGGTTTTGAAATTAAACAAGTGAACTGATACGTGAAATAACAACGAAAACTAAGGGGGATTTATGAGCGCGTTCAAACTGTTTGAACGCACAGGACTGTCGCTGAGTGTTGCCGCACTCAGCACTGTGTTTGTGGCGAAAACCTATGCACAAGACCCAGCTAGCTTAGTTGCACCTGCAACACCTGAAGCCTGTGTGGCTTTAGAGTCAAATGCTGATCGTTTGGTGTGTTACGATGCTCTGTTTAAAATTCCTGAAGCAGAAAAAACAGCGCTGATTAGCGAACGTCAAGCCGCTCAGGCACTTGCTCCTGCACCTGAAACTGTGAAAGAAAAAATTGCAGTGGGTGTGAGTAATTTATTTTCATTTGATGTACCAAAGCTTGATCCGAATGTATCTTTACTGGATAAGCGCTGGGAGCTTTCACCCGATAGCAAATTAGGCACATGGAATTTACGTGCTTATCAACCTGTGTATTTGATGCCTACTTTTTGGACGTCCGATAAAAATGAACGTCCACAAAGCTTGAATGAGCAATATACCGTTCCCGTGGGTAAGGAGCAAAACCTGACCTCAATGGAAAGTAAATTTCAGCTCTCTTTAAAAACCAAAGCGGTTGAGAACTTGCTGGGAAATAATGGTGATGTCTGGTTAGGATATACCCAGTCTTCTCGTTGGCAAGTTTACAATGGTGATGAGTCACGTCCATTTCGTGAAACTAATTATGAGCCAGAAGCCAGTTTAATGTTCCGTACCAATTATCAGCTTTTTGGTTTACATGGGCGTTTGATGGGGCTAACGCTGAATCACCAGTCCAATGGTCGTTCAGACCCTTTGTCACGTAGCTGGAATCGAGTAATTTTCAATCTTGGTTTTGAAAAAGACAATTTTGCTTTGATGTTACGTCCTTGGTATCGCATTGAAGAAGACCGCGCTGATGACAACAACCCAGATATTAAAAATTATATCGGGCGGGGTGACATGCTGGCATTTTATCGCTGGAAAGAGCATGACTTTTCTTTGATGTTACGTCATAGCCTAAAAGGTGGTGATGACTCGCACGGTGCGGCACAATTTGATTGGGTTTTCCCGATTAGTGGTAAGTTACGTGGTCACTTCCAATTGTTTGATGGTTATGGCGAAAGCTTGATTGACTATAATCACCGTGCAACCTATGTGGGTTTAGGTGTTTCATTAATGAATTGGTTTTAATTACCTAGCATTGATTCAAAAACGTTTTTAACTGAATTTAAAACGCCAATCTTGAAGATTGGCGTTTGTTTTTGAAGTCGGATCGTATCCAGCTTTTATCCAACTTGAATATCTGCGGTTGGATGTTTAAGTCGGCTTTTTTGTGGTGTGGCGATTAAATAAGCTAAAGTCAGCGGCCCTAAACGACCTGCAAACATCAACAACATTAAAATAATTAAGCTGGCAGGTTGTAATTCACCTGTAACACCACGGGATAAACCCACCGTGCACGCTGCAGATACAGCCTCAAACAACAGGTCTAAAAAATTCAGTTTCGGTTCAAGGGCAAGTAAGCTAAACAAACCGAGGCAAATTAACATACCTGTGATGCTGATCACCGCCAAAGCTTTAAAGGTGGTACGTTCAGGTACAGCATGATTAAACACACGCACCTCATCTGAACGTCTTAAAAAACTGATCACACTTAAAATGACAATAATAAATGTGCCAACTTTAATACCGCCTGCGGTACTGAGCGAACCACCACCAATAAACATCAGAAGCATGGTGAGCAAGGTCGAGCTATTTTGCATACTTGCGACATCTAGACTATTAAAGCCTGATGAGCGAGGAACGGTAGCGTGAAACCATGCATTGAGGGCTTGATCGCCAATACTCATGGCTGCAAGGGTATGTGGATTATTGGCTTCAATCGCCCAAATCAGCAGAAAGGCCACAAAGTTTAAACCAGCAATGGTCGATAAAATCAGCTTGCTATTGGGTGAGAGTTTTTTCCAGCGTTTGGCACGTTTAATATCCATGAGTACCACAAAACCAATACCGCCAATGATATACAGCATACTAATAGTTAAGGTAATCAGGTATTGATCTGCGAAACTCATTAAGCTATTGGGAAATAATGAAAATCCACCATTGTTAAAGGCTGAAACACTATAGAAAGCCGCATAGAAAAAAGCAGAACTAAATGGATAATCCTGCATCCATGCCAAGGTTAAAATAACCGTGCCAATCCCTTCAAAAAACAATGAGTAGAGCAACACGCCTTTAATGGTCATCGACACTTTAGACAGGTTGGTTTGCCCAATGGTGTCTTGCGCCATGATTTGTTGTTTTAAACCAATTTTGGATGACAAACTTAAAACCGCTAAAATTGCAAAGGTCATAAAACCCAAGCCACCACATTGTAATAACAACATAATGACCATTTGCCCAAATACGGTATAAGCATCGCCAATATTGACTACCGACAATCCAGTGATCGTCACTGCAGATGTAGCAGTGAATAAGGCATTAATCCAACTCATCTCACCATGATGGGAAATGGGTAGTTTTAATAAGATTGTGCCAATGCTAATAAAGCTTAAAAAGCCCAGCGCCAAAAGACTGGGCGGGCTTAAATTGACAGTTTTAATCGGTTGTTTTGCTATTTTTTTCATTCTGACTTAAATTGTTTAGATAAGCGTTTTAATGGTTCAAGTTGTCCCTCAACCACCAAAATATCATCTGTTTGTAACATTAAATTGGATTCAAGCGTACAGAAAATCGTTTCGGCACGTTTAAATAATAAAAGTTTAACTTCGGGTGCATGTGACATCAGACTATGAATGCGTGTACCATGCAAGTTGTCTTTAATTTTTACTTTTACAATATAGTGATTGTCGTCTAGGCTCATATAACGACTCACCATAGGATAACTCAGCGATTGCGCGATACGGACGCCCATATCCTCTTCAGGGTGAATGATTTTGCTTACGCCTAAATGGGTTAAAATCATGGTATGTGCTTTGCTTTTGGCTTTGACGTAAATTTTAGAAATACCCAAATTCTTTAAATTTAAGACACACAAAATACTAGCTTCAATATCTTCCCCAATCGCGACCACGACCGCATCACAATTTTGAATATTCAGTTCTTCCAAAACGTGTTCATCGGTTGCATCAGCAATCACCGCATGGGTAATTTGATCGGCAATGTTTTCTACAAATTTTTTATTGCTATCAATCCCAATGACATCATGGTTGAGTTTGACCAATTGTGTAGCCACAGTTGCACCAAAGCTACCTAAACCAATGACTGCAAATAGCGCCATAACATCATCCTGAAAATTATATTATTCTTCCAATATACTAAAATATTTTAAGGCTTTATACCGCGGTTATATGACAAAAAACCGCTGAAATTAGCGGTCTTTAGTATTTTTTGGCGCGTAAAATCTTTTATTTTAAAAAACGCTGATAACCCAAATTGTTGGTAATTTCTTGGTATGGATAAGTGATCTTTTCCAAAGTTTCAATTAAACCATCTGGGTTCTGTTTGGCATCCGAAGCTTCTAAACCGACCAATACACGACCTTCCGCTGCACCGTGGTTACGGTAATGGAACAGGGTGATGTTATGGGTTGGGCCTAAGCGCTCCAAGAAAGTCAGTAATGCACCCGGACGCTCTGGAAATTCCACACGGAATAGACGTTCATTTTCAATATCGGCATGACCACCGACCAAATAACGAATGTGTAGTTTTGCTACTTCATCATCCGACAAATCATCAACATCGTACTGGGTTTTGAGTAACTCATAAATATCGTGGCGTTCTTTTTCACCAGATTTTAAGCTGATGCCGACAAAGACTTGTGCAGCAGTAGCATCGCTGGCGCGGTAGTTAAACTCGGTGATATTACGACCTTGCAGCGCACGGCAGAAGTTAAGGAACGCACCTTTTTCTTCTGGAATGGTCACGGCAAAAATTGCTTCTTTATGTTCACCGAGTTCAGTACGTTCCGCAATATAGCGTAAACGGTCAAAGTTCATGTTTGCGCCACAGACAATTGACACAATATTTTTATTTTGCAATTGGTGTTGCTCGACATATTTTTTGATGCCTGCCAAAGCCATTGCACCTGAAGGTTCTACAATGCTGCGGTTTTCATCAAAGGTGTCTTTAATTGCCGCACAGATTTCATCGGTATTCACCAAAACTACATCGCGCTCAACAATTGGGCCTGATTGATCTGATTTTTGTAGTTGTAAAACTTCAAACGGTTTCTCACCAATTTGTGCGACAGCAGTACCATCGGCAAATAAACCCACTTGCGGCAAAATAACCCGTTCATTGGCTTCAAAAGCCGCTTTTAAGCAAGCCGATTCATCATATTCTACAGGAATGACTTTGACATGCGGTGCGACATCGCCCAAGTAGGCTGCAACACCTGCAATTAAACCGCCACCACCAACAGCAACGAAAACATATTCGACATCGCGCCATTGACGCAAAATTTCGTTGGCAATCGTACCTTGACCTGCCATGACCAATTCATCGTCATACGGTGGAATAAAAGTCATGCCTTCATCTTGGGCACGTTGAATTGCATATTTGTTGGCAACATCAAATGAGTCACCATGTAATACCACTTCGCCACCCAAGCGTTTTACCGCTTGTACTTTAATATCTGGCGTGGTTTTAGGCATAACGATAATGGCGCGAATGCCCAGTTTTTGCCCAGACAATGCTACACCTTGCGCATGGTTGCCTGCAGAGGCAGTAATTACACCACGTTCAAGTTGGTCTTTGGGTAATTGGCTAATACGGTTATACGCACCACGCAATTTAAAAGAGAATACAGGTTGTAAGTCTTCACGTTTAAAGCGAATGTTATTGTTCAGTTTTTCACTAATTCGTGGCGCTGCGTCGAGTGGGGTTTCGATTGCAACATCGTAGACCGTTGCTTGTAAAATTTGTCGAACCAAACGAGACAGCATGTTAATCTTCCATCTAACAGTTTAAAATAGGGGGTTATTGTAACAAACCCCTGCACATTTGCGCTGTAAAATCGGCAACAAATGTCAAAAATAGTTGAGTGAAGTCATGAGTCTGTATGCTACCCAAGATGAAAAGAAGCAAGCGGCTGCCAAAGCAGCATTAAAACATTTGCCTAAAGGCGGGATTTTGGGGGTAGGTACAGGCAGTACAGTGAATTTCCTGATTGATTTATTGCCTGAATTACAATTAGAAGCAGCTGTGGCAAGTTCTGAAGCGACTGCGGAGCGCTTAAAGAAACTTGGTATTGAAGTGGTCGATATGAACTCTGTGGGCAGTTTAGATGCTTATGTTGATGGTGCAGATGAAATTGACCGTCACATGCACATGATTAAAGGCGGCGGCGCAGCGTTGACCCGTGAAAAAATTGTGGCTTCTATTGCACGTAAGTTTATCTGTATTGTCGATGATTCAAAATGGGTAGAGCAGTTAGGACGTGAGTTTCCATTGCCAATCGAGGTCATTCCAATGGCTCGTTCTGCGGTAGCACGTAAAATTGTGGCTTTAGGTGGCGATCCTGCTTACCGTGAAGGTGTGGTAACTGATAACGGTAACGTGATTTTAGATATTTATAATTTAAATATTTTAAATGCGTTGGAATTAGAAAAAACCTTGAATGATATTCCGGGTGTTGTGACCAATGGTATTTTTGCCATCAATAAAGCAGATATTGCAATTGTAGCGACCAATAACGGCATTGAAGAACGTACTGCGGTTTAATTCGTCTCCCAAGTCCCTTGTTTTTAATGGGGGGCTTTTCTTCCTCCTTTATTAAAGGAGGGGTCGGGGAGGATTTAATAAAAGAACAACAATGACATTATCCGACTTACCTGAAATTCAAATCACACCACATGCAAAAGCAACACGTTTACGTTTGCGTGTCGAGCCGCATCAAATTCGCTTAACTGTACCGAAATATTGTACTCAGCGACAAATTCAGGATTTTTTGCAGCAATCTGAACAGTGGATGATTGAAACTTGGCATAAACAGCAGGCGCAGCAAGGACTTGTTCGGCGTGAATTGCCAAATCAGTTATCACTTTTTAATTTGGCTAAGCCTTTAAATATTCATTATCAAACACAAAAACACAGTTTTATTTTAGATTTAAAACAGCATTGCCTATGGGTTAGTGACCGCCAACCTGCGGCATATTTAAAAGCCTTTGTTATTGCTTATGCCAAACAAATGTTGCCGATATATTTGCAAACAGTCAGTCATGAAATTGCTTTGCCATTTAAACAGTGCGCAATTCGTCAACCGAAAACCCGTTGGGGCAGTTGCAGTACGCAACAGCATATTATGCTCAATAGCGCCTTGGTGTTGTTTCCTGAACAAATTGTGCGATATGTTGCTGTGCATGAGTTGGCGCATACACGACATTTTGATCATAGTCCTGCATTTTGGGTTGAAGTACAACGGCATGATGCGCACTATTTGCAGCATCGCAAACAGTTAAAAACAACGTCTTTGCCTTGGTGGTGGTATCAATAAAAAAGCCAACACCCACATGATAAGACTACAATGCAAAGGTGTTGCACGTATTGACTACAATCCAAATCATCTTTTATAAAATCAACAGAATAAAGAAAAGCCCCAAAACCCTAGTAAAACAGTTTAGAAAACCAAAACTTCCTGTCATACTATAGCGTTAGCTTAAACATGCTTTTGAATTGAGGTAATGCACGTGATTTCAGTTGGTATTGTCGGTGGTACAGGTTATACAGGCGTTGAATTATTGCGTCTTTTGCTACGACACCCAAATGTAAAAGTAAATGTACTGACTTCACGTACAGAAGCGGGTCGCCGTGTAGATGATATGTTCCCAAGCCTGCGTGGGCACACAAACCTATGCTACTCAGATTTAAACATCGAAGAATTAAAACAGTGTGATGTGGTGTTCTTTGCTACACCGCATGGCGTTGCCATGCAACATGCTGCGGAACTTGTTGCAGCCAATACCAAAGTAGTCGATTTAGCAGCAGATTTCCGTTTGCAAGATTTAGCACAGTTTGAAAAATGGTATGGCATGCAACATGCTTGCCCAGACATTTTAAAAGATTCAGTTTATGGCTTGTCTGAACTCAACCGGGAACAAATTAAACAAGCACAGGTGATTGGTAACCCAGGGTGTTATCCAACCACAGTGCAACTTGGTTTAGCGCCATTATTTAAACAAGCTGAAGCTTTAGTGAAACCTGAAAGTATTATTATTGATGCAAAATCGGGTGTATCTGGTGCAGGGCGTAAAGCCAGTTTGGGCATGATTTACTCTGAAAATGCCGACAACTTTAAGGCTTATGGCGTTGCGGGGCATCGTCATCATCCAGAAATTGTAGAAGCATTGGAAAATATTTCGGGTCAAAAAGATGTGTTTAATCACATTGTGTTTGTACCGCATTTAGTACCTATGATTCGCGGTATGCTCAGCACCATTTATGTAGATTTAACTGATGCAGGTGATGCAGCAGATTTACAAAGCCTGTATGAGCAGTTTTATGCCAATGAACAGTTTGTAGATGTCATGCCAGCCAACAGTTCACCAGAAACACGCTCAGTACGTGGCGCTAACCAGTTGCGTATCGCATTGTATAAGCCACAACCGAAAAAATTAGTACTTTTGGTGGCACAAGATAACTTGGTGAAAGGTGCAGCAGGGCAAGCAGTACAAAATATGAACCTCATGTTTGGTTTTGCAGAACATGCAGGACTTGAGGTGATTGGTTTATTACCATAAGAACACGTTTTTCAACTTCACACACATTTAGATTTCGATTTAAATGTGTGCTTTGAATGAATCAAAACAAGAGATGACGATGCATAACACCGATACAGAAACCACGTCACAGTCGAATTCAAGCATGACACCCTCATCTACACCGCCAGAAAAAAAGCCATTTCTTGAAAGCAATGCGCCTTTGGCAATTGGTGCTGCCATTTTAATTTTAGGTAGTGGCTTTTTGGGCTATTCAGTCGGGCATCGTCAGGGCTTAACTGTGGTTGGTTACGATGCCGATGCAGAACAACTGGTTGAAGTGGTGCAAGAACAAAAAACGCGTTTGGAAAGTCTGAATAAGAGCTTAAATGCTGCGGTTCAAGAACGCGATGTTGCGGTCAGTAACTCCAATGATTTGTATCAAGCATTTACGCAAGCAACTGAAGATAAGCAACGTACTGAGGGAATGAGTACGATCTATCGTGAAGTGTTGCGTCAGCGTGGAGGTTTGAGTCTGACTGTACAGAATTTAGGGGTAAAACCTTTACCTGAAAATGCCTATGAATATCAGGTCGATTTAGTACAAGTCAGCCCAAATAAACGCCGTGCAAGCGGTACAGTCGAGTTGCGTTTAATTCAGGGCACAGAAGTACTGGTTATTCCGATGGAAGACAGTAATTTTAATTTTGATAATTATGAGCGTTTAACGGGACGCTGGACAATGCCAAAAGGCTTTAATCCAGATTTTATTGAAGTCCGTGTGAATGGCTCAACGCCTGTCATCAAGCGTTTCAGTTGGAGTAAGGGCAAAGCTGTGGAAGCCGATTCAGCATTTATTGCTGAAATTCCGCAAGCAGAAGCCAGTGCTCAATAATGTGTGATATGTAAAACTTATGCGAACCCAGAAACGATCTATTTGTTTAAACGAAATTAAAAATAATTTTCATCAATCTGGCTATGTCGATTGGCATTTAAGCCCACGTTTGGCGGTGGATGATGAAGGGCATGAAGATGATGGCGACATTGCAGTACAGACTGCACCACCACAATTAAAGCGTCCACCTTTGTATGCTGTCGTTTTAATGAACGATGATTACACCCCAATGGACTTTGTAATTGAAATTTTACAACAATACTTTGCAATGAATCTTGACCAAGCGACTCAAGTAATGCTAACTGTACATTATGAAGGAAAAGGTGTCGCAGGGGTCTATCCGCGGGACATTGCGGAAACGAAAGCGAACCAAGTCAATAATTACGCTCGATCACAAGGTCATCCATTACTTTGTCAGATTGAGCCTAAAGATTAAGGGGGTTGCATGCTCAGTCGTCAATTAGAAGTATCATTACGTTTGGCTGTTAGCATGGCTCGTCAAAAGAGACATGAGTTCTTAACGGTTGAACATTTATTATTGGCTTTATTAGATAACGATTCTGCGGTTAATGCGTTAAAAGCATGTGGCGCAGACGTTGTGGTGCTGCGTAAAGAATTAGAAGAATATGTAGAACAACATACCCCTAAACTTGCTGAAAATAGTGATCAGGCGCCACATCCAACCGAAAGTTTTGACCGTATTTTGCAGCGTGGTATTTTCCATGTGCAATCTAGCGGTGGTGACCGCACCGTTGAAGGTGCAGATATTTTAGTGGCAATGTACTCTGAGCGAGATTCATTTGCGGTGTATTTGCTTAAACGTCATCAAATTAACCGTTTGACTTTAACGCAATACCTGTCACACGGTACACGTAAAGATGAAACACAAGCTGAAGAAGAAATTGAAGAGTTAGATGGTGAAAGTTCAAGCTCTGCCAATGCAGGCCCACTTGAGCTTTACACGCTGAATTTAAATACCGAAGCTCAAAAGGGTAAAACTGATCCTTTAATTGGCCGTGAAAAAGAAATTGAGCGTGCCGCACAAATTTTATGTCGTCGTCGTAAAAATAACCCATTGTTGGTAGGCGACCCAGGCGTGGGTAAAACTTCAATTGCCGAAGGTTTAGCTTGGTTAATTGTGAATGGAAAAGCACCAGCACCATTGGCCAATGCAGAAGTGTATAGCTTAGATATTGGCGCATTGGTGGCGGGTACGAAATACCGTGGTGACTTTGAAAAGCGTTTAAAACAACTATTAAATGCCTTGAAAAAGAAACCTGATGCAATTTTGTTTATTGATGAAATTCACATGATTATTGGTGCAGGCTCGAGCATGGGCAGCACTATGGATGCGTCAAACTTAATCAAACCTGCGTTGGCAAATGGCACTCTACGCTGTATTGGCTCGACTACATTCCAAGAATATCGTCAGGTATTTGAAAAAGATCATGCGCTGTCACGCCGTTTCCAAAAAATTGATGTCAATGAACCTTCAATTTCAGAAACGGTTGATATTTTACGTGGGCTAAAATCCAAATTTGAAGAATTTCACCATGTAAAATATGACGATAAAGCCTTGGTGTCTGCGGTAGAGCTATCGGCTAAATTTATCAATGACCGTTTCTTGCCAGACAAAGCCATTGATGTGATTGATGAAGCAGGTGCACAGCGCCGTTTAAGAGCCGAGCAGGATGACACCTTAATCACAGTTGAAAACATTGAAGATATCGTGTCGAAAATTGCACGTATCCCACCTAAAACTGTATCTAAAGATGACAAGAGCGTACTTGAACATTTAGAGCGTGATTTAAAACGTGTGGTGTTTGGGCAAGATGAAGCCATTGAAGCTTTGGCATCTGCAATTAAATTGTCACGCGCTGGCTTAAAAACACCAGACAAACCAGTCGGTAGCTTCGTTTTTGCTGGCCCTACTGGCGTGGGTAAAACTGAAGTGACCAAGCAGTTGGCCAAATTGTTAGGTGTGGAATTAGTACGCTTTGATATGTCTGAATATATGGAGCGTCATGCAGTTTCACGCTTAATTGGCGCGCCTCCGGGTTATGTAGGTTTTGATCAGGGCGGCTTACTTACCGATGCGATTCATAAAAACCCGCATTGTGTGTTGTTGCTAGATGAGATTGAAAAAGCACATCCTGATGTATTTAACTTATTGCTGCAAATTATGGATCATGGCTCATTGACCGACAATAATGGTCGTAAGTCAGATTTCCGTAATGTGATTTTAGTACTGACTACCAATATTGGTGCAGAAAGTATTTCCCGCGTGAGCATTGGTTTCATGGATCAAGACAACAGTAATGACAACCAAGAAGCAATGAAAAAAGCCTTCTCACCAGAATTCCGTAACCGTTTAGATGGTGTGATTCAATTTAAGGCTCTACCAACTACCGTGATTGAAAATGTAGTAGATAAATTCTTAACTGAATTACAAGCTCAATTGGATGATAAAAAAGTCATTCTTGAGGTTGATCAAGATGCACGTGAATGGATGGCTGAGCATGGATATGATCGCTTGATGGGCGCACGCCCAATGCAACGCCTGATTCAGGAACACTTGAAGAAACCATTAGCAGAAATGATTTTATTCGGTGAATTGGCTGAACAGGGCGGTAATGTCGCTGTTTCTGTGAAGAAAGAGAATGGTAAAGCGGTTGGTTTGAAACTTGAAGTATTTGAAGATCAAACTGCTGAACCAGCTTAACTTTTATATTGCATCACCATGAATGAAAATAACCCATGTTCAACATGGGTTATTTTTTATGTATTCCACTTTTAAGTAAAGTCGCTTATGGATGTTCAGATCACAAAAATTGCCAGTACCGTACTTTTGTTTTTTATAACAGCAGTAATGGAAATATTAGGTTGTTATTTTCCTTATTTAATTTTGAATCAGGGAAAATCGCAGTGGCTTTGGGTGCCAACAGTTTTGGCTTTAGCGGCTTTTGTATGGCTGTTGAGTTTGCATCCTGCGGCATCGGGGCGAATTTATGCGGCTTATGGTGGTATTTATATTTGTACAGCCTTGATTTGGTTAAAGTATGTAGATCAAGTCAATTTAACACGTTGGGATATGTTCGGTGGAATGATAGTAGTTTTAGGCGCATTGATCATTATTTTACAACCGCAAGGTTTAATACGTTAGGTTATATTTGGGTTTACGCATTAAACCTTAGGCATTAAATCTTAAAGCTGAGGTTGTTTTAGTTTTAAATACAGTTCAGTCTGCTTTAAATTGGCACTCGCTATTTGCCAATTGCACATTAAACTGGGTTTTTTCTGCACTGAGTTTTAAGTTCAATACATAGGGATTTACCCGTTGGAACTGATGCTCAAAAATAGATTCACAATTATGAATTAAGTTTTGTTTAATCATATTTTTGACATTGTAATAACCCGTACTTTCTACAAACTGCCTGAAGTCAGGTGAAATAATCATGCCACGAATATTGATTTGTTTGTCTGTCGCCGTACTTTGTTCAATCACTGTATTTTGATCGACCTGATAAGGCATAGTACGAGAATCTTCATCACTAATGACATCTAAAATTTCATTTAATGCAGCAACATTTTGAATTTTATAATCTGCACTTAAAATCTTTTGTTGGACTAAATATTGATCTAATTCACTGGCTTTGGCATAGAGTGAAGCACTCGCGATCAGTGTAGTGGTGCACAGCGTAATTGTAGCAAGTGTTTTATAAATCATATTGTTCATCTAGGCTCTTTTAGAAATTTTAGAAAAATAGACCATAACTCAAGATTATAGCGAGCCAAATAAAAAAACAGCACCTTTTGGTGCTGTTTGTAACAAAACTCATCAAAGTTTTGCGAATTTTTAAGACGGGTTTTAAAGCTTAGTCTTTTTTAAGATTTTCATTCAATAAAAACTCAACCAATGCTTTTTGAGCATGTAAGCGATTTTCTGCTTCATCCCACACTACAGCATTTTTGTGATCGAGCATATTTTCAGAAATTTCTTCACCACGGTGCGCAGGTAAGCAGTGCATAAATAAACAATCAGGATGTGCTAAATCCATCAGGCGTTCATTCACTTGATAGTCTGCAAACGCTTTTTCACGAATTTTTTGTTCTTCTTCCTGTCCCATGCTTGCCCAAACATCGGTCACAATCAGATCAGCATTCACTGCTGCATCCTCAGCAGAATCGACCAATTCTACGCAGTGTGCAAATTCAGACAGGAAGCGCTGTTCTGGCTCATAACCTTTCGGTGTCGCAATTTTTAAATTAAAGCCCCACATGTGTGCTGCTTCAATATATGAGTTACACATATTGTTGCCATCACCAATCCACGCCACAGTTTTACCTTCAATTGAACCACGGTGTTCAACATAGGTTTGCATGTCTGCAAGGAGTTGGCATGGGTGATGATCGTCAGTTAAGGCATTGATCACAGGAACTTTAGAGTAAGAAGCAAAGCGTTCTACAATGTCGTGACCAAAGGTACGAATCATCACAATGTCAAGCATACTTGAAATGACGCGAGCAGAATCTTCAATTGGCTCACCGCGACCTAATTGCGTGTCACGTGATGATAAGAAGATTGCGCTACCACCAAACTGACTCATGCCAGCTTCAAACGATACACGGGTTCGGGTGCTGGATTTTTCAAAAATCATACCCATGACTTTGCCAGGAAAAGGCTGGAAAACTTCATTGTTATGCTGTTTACGCTTGAGCTCAATGGCGCGTTGCAAAATTTGATTCAGTTCTAAAGTCGATAAATCGCGTAATGTTAGAAAGTGACGTAGAGCCATTCGTTACTCCACAATAATTGCTGAATGAGAAAAAACAACAATTAGTTGTTGGTTGGTTAAGTGAAAAAGGGAATCGGCTAATATACTATAGGATGCAGAAATTGCAAAAAATCTAAGCTTTTTGATGAGCGTCTAGAAAGCGATCTACACAATAACTTACATAATTGGTTGTTTCTTGTTCTGTTTCTTGTTTTGGAATACCCATGATGATACGCCATTCAAAATTTCTTAAAATACCAAAATACAGTTGTGCAGAATAAATAGGCTGTTCACAGCAAATTAAACCTTGCTGACTGGCATGTTCCAATACTTTGGCAATACAAAGTTGCACATGCAAAGGGCCGCGCTCATGTATGTGTAAGGCAATATCAGGATTGCGCTGACTTTGCTCTAATACCAGACGCATAAAGGCTGCATTTTCTGGTTCCAAAATATGATGATAAAAATTCAATAAGGTTTGAATCAAATAACCACGTAAATTTGAATCAATTTGTTCAAAGGGAATGTGAATATCCTGAAAAAATTTATCACGGCGATAATCACAAATAGCTTTGAATAACCCTTCTTTATTGCCAAAGTATTTATAGATCGACGCTTTAGAACCGCCTGCGTGTTGCACAATATCATCTAAGGATACGGCATCGTAACCACGCTCTAAAAATAGCTCAGTTGCACTGACTAATAACGCTACACATCGCTCATGACCACGCTTGGTTGGTGGTATATCTTTACCTAAAGGAGCGAAATGGGCGAGTTCGTGCATATTGAGTAAAAAATCATCAATTAAATAGAAGGGAGATTGTCATTATAACAAATATATGTACAGCGTGCTGTGTCGAAGTGTACTTGCACATGGCATGATTTGAGCTGAAAAAGCCATATTTTTAGAAAATAGTTTAAATTTTGCTCATTTAGTGTACTGAAAAGCTGTGTTTATCAAAAATAAAGAATAACCAACATCACGAAAATTTATTGTGCAATAAATTTGAAAATTATTTGACTAAAGTTTTAGAGTATAGATTCTAAAAAGCCATGGCGTGATCTCGCATTCTCGATATACTCGAATCTCGAAAAATATAGTAAGAAAAGCGGAAAGGAAGATGACAGAACAAACATCTGCGGGCTTAAGATTCAGACAAGCCTTGGAAGTCGAAAAGCCATTACAAATTATCGGCACGGTAAATGCTTATGCTGCCATGATGGCAAAACAAGTGGGCTATAAAGCCATTTATTTATCTGGTGCAGGTGTTGCCAACTATTCTTACGGTTTACCTGACTTGGGCATGACCAGTTTAGACAACGTCTTGGAAGATGTACGTCGTATTACTGAGCGTGTTGATACACCATTATTGGTGGATATTGACACAGGTTGGGGCGGTGCATTCAATATTGCCCGCAGTATTAAACAAATGATTGCTGCGGGTGCTGCTGCAGTTCATATTGAAGATCAGGTTGCACAAAAGCGTTGTGGACATCGTCCAAACAAAGAAATTGTAACCCAGCAAGAAATGGTTGATCGTATTAAAGCGGCTGTTGATGCGAAAACCGATTCAAACTTTGTAGTCATGGCACGTACTGATGCCTTGCAAAAAGAAGGTTTACAGGCGGTTATTGACCGTGCTTGCGCATGTGTGGAAGCGGGTGCAGATGCAATTTTTGCAGAAGCTATGACTGATATTACCATGTATAAAACTGTATGTGATGCCGTAGGTGTACCTGTATTGGCAAACATTACCGAGTTTGGTGATACCCCTTATTACACCACTGAAGAATTGGCTGAGCAGGGCATTCGCATGGTGTTGTATCCACTTTCACCAACTCGTGCTATGCAAAAAGCAGCACTTGAAGTGATGCAATCCATTCGTAAAGATGGCACGCAAGTGAATGTCTTAGACAAAATGCAACAACGTAAAGAATTATACGAATTCCTTGATTATCATACTTTTGAAAATACATTAGACAAGCTGTTCAAACAGGAGAATTAAAAAAATGGCTGAAGGAAAAGTACTCACAGGCGCAGGATTGCGTGGACAAGTGGCAGGTAAAACCTCACTCTCAACTGTTGGTAAAAGTGGCGCAGGCTTAACTTACCGTGGTTATGATGTGCAAGACTTGGCAGAAAACTGTCAGTTTGAAGAAGTTGCATACTTGATTTTCTTTGGTGAATTGCCGACTTCAGAGCAATTGGCTGCCTATAAAGCAAAATTGAAATCTTTACGTGCATTGCCTCAAGCACTCAAAGAAGTGCTTGAGCGTATTCCTGCAGATTCACACCCAATGGATGTGATGCGTACAGGTGTTTCAATGCTAGGTAACTTAGAAACCGAACAGTCATTTGAACAGCAACAAGATGTAGCAGACCGCATCTTGGCGACTTTGCCAGCTATTATTTGCTACTGGTATCGTTATAGCCACGATGGCGTACGTATTGAAGAAAATACGGATGATGATTCAATTGGCGCACAATTCCTGCATTTATTACGTGGTGAAAAACCAAATGAATTGCATGAACAAGTCATGAATGTGTCATTAATTTTGTATGCAGAGCATGAGTTCAACGCATCAACATTTACAGCACGTGTTTGCGCATCAACTTTGTCTGACATGCATTCATGTATTACAGGCGCGATTGGTTCATTACGTGGCCCATTACACGGTGGCGCGAATGAAGCAGCGATGGAAATGATTGAAAATTGGACATCGCCAGAAGAAGCTGAACGTGAAATGCTAGGCAAGTTGGAACGTAAAGAAAAGATCATGGGCTTTGGTCATGCGATTTATAAAGACAATGATCCACGTAACGGCATCATCAAAATCTGGTCTGAGCGTTTAGCGCAAGATGTAGGTGATACAGTACTTTATCCTGTATCGGTGCGTTGTGAAGAAGTGATGTGGCGTGAGAAGAAATTATTCTGTAATGCTGACTTCTTCCATGCGTCTGCGTATCACTTTATGGGTATTGCGACCAAACTATTTACACCAATCTTTGTGATGAGCCGTGTAACAGGTTGGGCAGCACACGTGATGGAACAGCGTGCAGATAACCGTATTATCCGCCCAAGTGCAGATTATACAGGCCCAGAATTGCGTAAAGTTGTACCAATTGCAGAGCGTTCGGCTGCTTAATTGGTTGTCTAAAAAGCTGTACCGTGCATGAACATCATGTGATGCAGCAGTTTAGGCTGAAGATAAGGTTTCATTGTTAAGCAATGGAACCTTATTTTTTTTGAGGTTTGGATGAGGGTAGTCAAAAATACAATGAGTAATTATTGAAGCGTTAGAGAATTAAAAAAGATCGGGCGTACGATAGCGCATTTTTAAATATTTGATCATAAAAGAAGGTTGTTGTATTTTGTTTCTTAAGGTTGTAAATGGTTGCATGATTGGCTAAAATTTATTCCATAATTAATATGAGGAAAAAGCAATGTCACATGTAGCAGTTAAAATCGACAGCGATATTGTTGAATCAGCAAAGATTTACGGGATGGCTGAAAGTAGAAGTGCAACTAAACAAATTGAGTACTGGGCTAAAATTGGAAAAATCGCACAAGACAATCCCGATTTAACTTTTCAAGATATAGCAGATTTGTTGCTTAGTATGGCGCATGTCAAAGCAGGGAATACAACACCATATAGCTTTGGTTGAGTTCAATGAATATACAACAAACTCCCTTATTTGAACGGACAGTGAAAAAACTAACCAAGCAGCAGAAAAAAGATGTTGATAATGCCGTAATAACCGTTTGGAATAATCCTGATATCGGAGAAGCTAAAGTGGGGGATTTAGCAGGAGTATTTGTTTATAAATTTAAAATGGACAAACAGCTTGTGCTACTGGCTTACTCTGTGAGTGATGACGAAATCATGACACTCTATCTTTTAAAATTGGGCAGTCATGAGAATTTTTATAGAGACTTAAAAAGATAGGTTTACTTCAGGGTGCAGTACAAGTGTTTGTATCTTGCATTAGATCAATCAGGTCTTGAGCGACTAACAGAGTGAGCTGTTCTAGTCGTTGTAATGGATTGCCATCTAAAAAATATTTGTACTGAAAAGTTTGCTGCTGATAATGAATGGCGATAAAAAATGTCCCTACAGGTTTTTCTGGTGTGGCACTGCCGCCTGGTTTCAGTAACCCTGTGCATGACACAATAAAATCAGCATGTTGAAATAGTTTTTTGCCTTGAACTGCCATGGCTTGTGTGACTTCTGCGGATTCAGCGGTATAGGTGGCAATTAAGTCACTATTCACATGCAAAATCTCACGTTTAATGCTTGGGTCGTAACTGACTAATCCACCAAGTAAAATATTGGCACCGCTATTTTTATAAATAGAAAACTGACTACATAAGTAACCTGAGCTGGCACTTTCAATAAAAGCCACAGTCTGTTGGCGTTGTTCAAGTATGGCACAGCATTGTTTGAGCATGATAAATCTGCAAGTGAATAGAATAAGTTGCTCAAGTGTACTGAATTTTGTCGACTTGTGCGAAAAAAACATCAAAAAGTGAAATGCTAAAATAAGAATGTTCACGATTTAACTGCCTATAAATACAGCAAAATTTACAATTATAGGTTTAATCATGGCATGAACGGTGATACAAATAAAAGTAAAGCAAAAAGTAATAAAAAGGATGCTGTGATGAAAACAACGGTGAAATATATCGTTTTAAAAAGTTTGGACTATCAACTTGGTACATCATTATTTGAGGATGAAATTGATGCTGATGCACAATATTTTGACCAAATTCCAAGCATTATTGAATATCAAAACTTGCGCTTTAAAGTGGTGAGTAAAGAACAAAAGCGTTTACAGTTGATTGAGGAAAATGAAGAACATCAAACCATCATTGTCAGAGTTTTGGTGATTTAAAGTCATTTCAATCTAGATTAGTCAGAGCTTCAATATAACAGCAGAATGATTGAGCATCAGTGGAGCGTATCGAAGTTGGTGTTTTTTTAGTCACTGGATGCAAAAAATTGTATTTCACATCACAAGTAAAAATTGAAGAATTGATTAAAAATGCTAACTACGTCACATATTTGTGTTGGTATTTTTGTAGATTAGCATTTTTCAAACGGGCTGTAATGGCTTAAATAAGCTTATGTTTTTTAGATCAATTTTTATTTAAACAGACTGATAATTGAGATAGAGAGAAAATTAATTAAAATATCTTAAAAATATAATCATGACAGATAGAACAAAATATAATTGAATTTTAACGTATTTTTTGAATGCGTGTTACATTTTGGTTTTTATTATATTGTTAAATAATAAAGTGTTTTTCTTAGATAAAATTAAAAAAAACAGTGTATTTTCTTTATTGGAATTGAGCATTTTTGTTATTGCTGTGTATAGTCCTTGCATCTCACAATAGTGAGGAAGTTTAAAGGGGCTAAATATAATGAATCATAATGCAATTATCATGATGACGCTGATCATTTTAGCTGTGGGATTTTCTCTAGGCATTTATGTGTATTTTGAACAAAAGAGAAAGCAAAATGAAGAAATTCAGCTGATCATTACAGAAGCAAGACAGGGTCTAGTAGAGTTAGATCGGAAATAATAATCTAGGTGTAAATCGTATACTTCGATGCGGATCCAATGGGATATGTTAAAGGTGAAAAATAGACTTAAAAAAGTAATTTTATGCCACTGTTTGTCGGTCAGATGACGATAAAATAAATGAACGAAACATAGCTGTAGTTTCTTAGTTTTCCCACATTCCCATGTGGGATTTTTTTTGTCTAAAATTTAGACTAGCGCAGTATTTATTAAGATAAGTCATTATTTTTATGTACAAAAGTGACCTTTATTATAAAGATCAAAATAAGGCGAATTGTATAAAAAAACTATTAAAATTCGATTTGTTTTTCAGCATTTAGATGCATAAAAAATTTACCGTTGATAAAAAAATCACACCACTTTATTGAAATGTTATAACATAACAATAGATTGTATTGGGGGATTTTTAAATGCGTTTGACGCTACTCGGCTTATCCATTTTTTATATGATGCATACAGCTCATGCTGAAACAACTTTACTTGAAATCATAAGCTTGCAGGCACAACAAGAAAACTCAGACCATGTTGTGGGAAAAGAAAAAATTCAAACGGCAAATACTTTGGGAGATGCTTTAAAGCATTTATCGGGTGTACAAAGCAGTGGTTTTGGGCCACATGCAGGTACGCCAGTCATTCGTAGTTTGAGCGGGCATCGTGTTGGTGTAATGGAAAATGGATTAAGTATTCAAGGTTTAAATACCATGAGTGGTGATATAGCCATTCCGTTTGATTCTTTATTCAGCCAAAACATCACTGTAAATAAATGGTCGGATGCAGTGAGACATGGTGGGCAGGCAATTGGTGGGAGTGTTGATATTGATACAGGTTTAATACCCAAAGAAATTGCCAACAAATCACATTATATGGAAGTTGTTTTGCGTAAAGGATTCAATCAGTTTGATGCAAAAGGCATGCGTATAGAATTGAATAATCAAAAAAACTGGGCAACCACGTTGCAATTTTCGCAGCAGGAAATAGATGTGTATGATATTCTTGGCGCAAGTAAGGCGGCTGTGTGTGAAACGCAAGTATTTGGTGAGCGTGGTGGGGTAAACACAGGTTTAGCCAGCCAGTGTCAAAAAGATACTCGTATCGAAAAAATATTTAATACGCGTTATCAACCTTATTTAAATAATTATGTGCTTGAACATATTCAACAAAATCCAAGTAATTTATCAGATTATTATGATAGTCAGGAGTCGGCTAAATATACCGATAAACCTGTATCAACTTGGTATGTAAATGGCAGATATGTAGATTATGTCAATACACCAAATCCCGACTATGTTGCAGGTGAGAGTAAGGAAGCAATTCAAAAAATAAACCAGGATGTTACACCCAATTATTATAAAAAATTGGCCAATTCAGCCTCAACACAAGATCATTATGCGATTGGCACAACTTATTTTATGGAGCAAGGCTATATTGGTTTCAGTGCAGATCATAAAAGCAGTCAATATGGTGTGCCGGGTTTTTCTTTAGAAAATAAGTCATTTCAAAGTAGCTATACTGAGTTGTTACCAGTTAGTGTACACACCAAGCAGAACCGTTTTGTGCTAGATGCACTATGGGAGCAGCCTGCAAATTTTGTAGAGTCGATACAAGTTAAAGCAGCAAAACTCAATAATAGTTCGGGTGAATATATTGCGGCGGAAAATGCCAATCAGTATCAATTTAATACTCAACAGGCTGAATTAAGTATTCAACAACGCCATTGAAGTTGTTGAATAATTATACCTTGAGTGGTGAAATAGGAACGATTTACTTTAACAGTGATGTAACAGGAGCAGGGGATTTAAAGTATTTACCGAATGTCAAAAGTGAAACTTTTGCGTATTTTATTCAACAAAAGCTGGATTTTAATCGTTTTTACTTGGATGCAGGTTATCGCGCCGAGCGATTGCAGCATAAAATTCAGGATCAAAGCTTTAAATTGGCACGGAATGCACAAAATACAACATTAGAAAATAGAAATTTTGATTTAAACAGTTTTTCTGTTGGTGTGGGGACTCGATTAACAGATTATTTAGAATTAAAAGCAAAATATAGTGCAGCTAAACGTGCACCTGAAATTAATGAGTTATATAGTAGTCAGCCGCATTATTCGGTTTTAGCTCAAGAAGAAGGCAATCAAGATTTAAAAGTTGAGAAACTAAAAGCGAAAGAATTAACGGCAATTTTTTCTAATTCTGCATCACGTTTACAAACCACAGTGTATGAAATGAATTTTGATAATTATTTATATTTACGCAATACAGGAATGTCGATGCGTAATCGTTTACCGTTAAAATATTGGACGCAAACAGATACGATAATTACTGGTTTTGAGGTGGATGCAGCACATACATTTTCACTACAAAAATACGGTGATTTAAGTGTTTCAGCTTTCGCTGATTTAGTGAAGAATAAGACCCAATTAAATACAGACAATACAGACTCTAATAATGAAGGGCAGTATTTTTTCAATATGCCAACAAATCGTTATGGGGCGAGCTTAACTTGGGATTGGTTAGATTGGTCTGTAAATGTGACGAGTACCTATTATGATCAGCCTAAATATTTAGGTAAAAATATTTTTGATGAGGTTGCTTTACCAAGTTATCAGTTGTTAGATATGTCGATTAAAAAGAAAGTTGCATTAAAAAATGCCAGTTTTGACTTTTTCTTACATGGCTCAAATTTATTAAATGAAGAGGCACGCCCACAAAATTCACCATTGAAATATATTGCACCATTACCTGGTCGCGGATTTCAAATTGGCATCAATATACATTTGTAGTTTTTACGCTTAGAAGGAAGCAAACATGAAAAAAATTATTTAGTTCTTTCAGTAGTGTGTTCAGCAATATTACTTAACCCGAATTACGGATAAGAAAAGCCCTTGAAAAAAAGGTAGTTAGAGCCATTTAGAAAGTTACGACACAACCCAAAGGCTCTAACTACCATGTACGATTTTACAGAAATTTTTTGTATTGTTGA
>NZ_VPBQ01000017.1:0-48462 GCF_013418635.1 Acinetobacter sp. YH12131 | reverse complement strand
CATAGCAAGAGTGAACCACCTGATCCCTTCCCGAACTCAGAAGTGAAACCTCTTCGCGCTGATGGTAGTGTGGGGTTACCCATGTGAGAGTAAGTCATCGCCAGCTCATTATTCAAACACCCTCAACAAATGTTGGGGGTGTTTTTTTATGTAGAAAAGAAAATATTAAAAACTATAAAAAGTGAAGGCAAAATAAAACCATCAGATGATGATGGTTTTATTACGGCTTAGATAGAAGATTGATTTAAGCGAATAATTGAGTAACGGAACACCATAGAATTGCTAAAATCGCAATCGCAACGATAGGTTCTAGTACTTTAGACCAAGTGGGTACAATTGCTTCTACAGGCTCAATATTTTGATGATCATCGTGGGTATGTTGTTGAACCATTTGATTAAACTCCTTAATTGATGCCTCTAATGATAGCTCTTCTTGAGGAATTGGTTTAGAACCTTTTAACTCTATTAGATCATTTGTTGACCAAACCCAATCATCCGCTTGACCAGATAAATGTTCAATTTGACCTAGCAATAATTCCCCTAGACCTTTATTGCCAAAATTACCGGTTTGATCCAATTGCTTGAGCTCTGTGAGTTGTAAGGCTAAGACTTCACTAATATTCTGTTCAAGCTCAGTTTTGGAGAGAGGTGACTGATTGTGTGGAGATGTGGTGAGTCGACGTGCAATTTCCTGAATATATAATTCATCTTGATGATCAATTTCTTGATAAAGTTTTTGGTTGTCTTTTCGCCACAGACTGACCAGTTTGCCTAAGCTCAGCGCATTGATTTCTTGAATATATTGGTCGCGATCAACAGCATTATATTGTTTCAAAAGCGAGGGCTTTTGAAGTTTAATCTGCGCTGCAAAATATTGTACTAAATCAAAAGCCATTCACTACTCCATTGTTTTAATCTAATAATCTAAGGCTTGGTTTTTTCTTAGTTTGTTCGGTTTTTTCTTCAGTCTTTGATTCTAAAGCATCTTGATCATTTTGGATATGTGCATACTCACTTGGATCAAAGAATAAGCCTTGTCCATTCTCTCTTGCATAGATACCTACGACGGCATTCATAGGTACATATAAGTCGCGTGATACGCCACCAAAGCGTGCAGAGAAGGTGATTGCATCATTGCTCATGTGTAAGGCATGCACTGCATGTGGAACGATATTTAGGACAATCTGACCATCCTGAATAAATTGTTCAGGAACAAGCGTATTCGGCTGTGTAGCATCGACCAATAAATGTGGTGTGAGTTGGTTATCACAAATCCATTCATAAATTGCGCGGGCTAAATAAGGACGGGTTGGACTTAAATTGATTTCAGATTCAGACATAATATGCTCTTTAAGTATGAATTAAAAATTCTTGATAGCGATTTTTTTCTTGCAAAGTCATTGCTTGAGTGAAGGCAGGGCGTGAAAAAATCCGCTGACAATACAGGAAAATTGGACGACAGTGTTGTTGGGGTAATTCTATGCCCATGGCTTTTAGCCGTATAAATAAGGGTGCCAGCATGCAATCTAAAATACTGAAATTTTCTGACATGAAATAAGGATAATGCTGAAATAATGGTGTCAGTGAAATGAGTGTATCACGTAATTTTTTTTGTGCAGCGCGCTGTGTTGTGTAAACTAAGCTATCAGGATGACGTAGCATCTGATCGGCAAGTTTGAACCAGTCTTGTTCAAAGCGCCAAATATATTGTCTTTGTTCTGCACGTGGCATAGGTGCATCTGCATAGAGTTTATTTTGTCGATAACGATCATCCAGATATTCGGAAATAATCGCAGTATTAAAGAGTTTTAAATCGTTTTCTAGCAGCATTGGAAGTTGATTATACGGATTCAGGCTTGCGAGGTCTTCATCTTCATAATCGACCAAAATCAGTTGATATTTGATTTGTTTTTCGGCCAGAACGTAACGAATCCAATGTGAGCGAAAGTCGTCCGCATGACTGTAGAGGGTAATGCCTTGTAAGGGTGCGTTCTCGACTGACATAATCCGAAATAAAACCAAATGAATAGAATAGGATACTAAACTTAGCCACTAAAATCACCCAGCAAAGCTGATAAAAGTGTATGAGATATTTGTTGATTGGTTTTCAATTTTTGGACTGTATTGAATTTTGATTTTTGGTGTATGTGAATCCGAATTGTTTATCTGGCTTAAAATGCTCAGCTCGTTGATTTGCAAAAAAAAAGCCTTGGAAAATCCAAGGCTTTTTTTGTGTCCGATTCGGTAAACGAATTAACGTTTAGAGAATTGTGGACGTTTACGAGCTTTACGTAAACCAAGTTTCTTACGTTCAACTTCACGAGCATCACGAGTAACGAAACCAGCTTGACGAAGAGCAGGTTTTAAAGTGTCGTCAGATGCGATCAATGCACGAGTAATACCGTGACGGATTGCACCAGCTTGACCACCAATACCACCACCAGCAACAGTGATGTAAAGGTCATATTTTTCAGTAGCTTCAAGAAGCTCTAATGGTTGACGTACGATCATACGAGCAGTTTCACGACCGAAATATTGCTCAAGAGTACGGTTGTTAATTACGAGTTTACCTGTACCAGCTGATAAGAAAACACGTGCAGTTGCGGTCTTACGGCGACCTGTACCATAGTTAGTAGCCATGTGCTGTATCCCTTAGATGTCCAAAACTTGTGGCTGTTGAGCTGTGTGAGGATGCTCAGCACCAGCGTACACTTTCATTTTCTTGATCATAGCATAACCAAGAGGACCTTTTGGCAACATGCCTTTTACAGCGCGTTGGAAGATTTCTTCTGGTTTGTGAGCAACTAATTTCTCGAAATTAGTTTCACGGATACCACCAGGGAAACCAGTGTGGCGATAGTATTTCTTGTCAAGTGATTTGTTACCAGTCACTTGAACTTGCTCAGCATTGATGACAACGATGTAGTCGCCAGTGTCAACGTGAGGAGTATAAGAAGTTTTGTGCTTACCGCGTAAACGACGAGCGATTTCTGTCGCAAGGCGACCTAGAGTTTTGCCAGAAGCATCAACAACGTACCAGTCGTGTTGAACTTCAGCTGGCTTAGCGCTGAGAGTTTTCATTAAACCACTACCTATTATAGTTGGTTTGGACTATGGAAGCTGTCCAAACAAAAAGGAGTCCGAATTCTACCTGAGAATGGGTAGAACTACAATGGAAAAGTCACATTTTAAGCGCTATATTTTATCAAGTTTGGTTATAAAAGCAAAATCACCTCTAGCGACCATTTCACGACAGTAAAAATCAGGTATTGATCTTCTTTATCTAGTGCTGTTTTAGCTTTTTCTGTATGGTCGCAGCAAATAATAATGATGAGGACGGATCACTATGTCTGATGATTTAGAACGCATCGCTACAACGACAAAAGCATTAACGACAGAAGCATTAAAGCCGCAACCAAATAAACTGCTAAAATTTATAGCAGGTTTTTTCATCACATTGATTGGTCTGTATGAACTGGCATTTTTGTTGGTAGGTGCAGCTTATGGTACTGATGTATTTGATTTTATCTTAATCTATTCTGTATTTATGCACATCACCTTGCTCCCTTTTATGTTATATGGCATCGGTGGCTTCATCATCTTGAGTCTATCTGATCAAAACTATCGAGCAGTCACTCAACAAGCGCCCAAAATACTATTTATAGGTTTGTTGTTATGTATGGTCGTGATTGGCATTTCGGAATGGGCGCATCAGATGGGCATCTTAGATAGCCGATTTAGATTAGATTGGAGATAAAACAATTTTGCTCAGGATGGCGCTATAATTCAGCTACACCTAGCTATAGTGGATGAAGCTGCATGCGCCCTTTATATGTCACCAGTGGTGAACCTGCAGGTATTGGACCTGATATTTGTCTAAGTCTGGCAGCTCGACAAGATGAGCGTCCAATTGTGGTATTGGCAGATCATCAATTATTACAACAACGCACCGAAATTCTAAAGCAACAAGTCGAATTGATTGAATATTCAGGTCAGCAACAGCCTGCAGCGCTTGGGCAGTTATATGTTGAGCATGTGCCTTTGGCTGTAGATGTTGAGTTGGGGCATTTAAATGCACAAAATGCAGCTTACGTTTTGGAGCAATTACGTCGCTCAGCTTCTTATGCAATGACAGGTAAGAGTGTGGGCGTGGCGACAGCACCCGTGCAAAAATCTATTATTAATGAAGCTGGTATTTCTTTTAGTGGGCACACTGAATATTATCAGGAGTTTGCAGGTGTTGCGCGTGTGGTGATGATGTTAGCCACCAAAACCTTACGAGTTGCCTTGGCGACCACGCATTTACCTTTACGTGCCGTGGCAGATGCCATTACCAAAACACGTTTAGAACAAGTAATTGATATTTTGCTGCACGATCTAAAAAGCAAGTTTAAAATTGAACATCCTAAAGTATTGGTCTGTGGTTTGAACCCACATGCGGGCGAAGATGGTTATTTAGGCATGGAAGAAATTGAGGTGATTAATCCTGTGCTGCAAAATTACCGTAATCGCGGTGAAAATCTCAGTTTAAGTTTACCTGCAGATACTTTATTTACCCCAGAAAATTTAAAAGATGCCGATGCAGTTTTAGCGATGTATCACGATCAGGGTTTACCTGTGTTAAAATCTCAGGGCTTTGGTGAAGCAATCAATATTACTTTAGGCTTACCGTTTATTCGCACTTCAGTCGATCACGGCACAGCGCTCTCCCTCGCAGGTACGGGACTTGCGAAAAGTTCTAGCTTGCATGTTGCTGTCGATTTAGCGCTGGATTTAGCACGTTCATAATCTCAGCTTGGAAATCTTTATGTATCAAATTAATGCCCTAAACCCAAAGGAAGAAGGGCATCAGGCTCGTAAACGCTTTGGTCAAAACTTTTTACATGACCAACGTGTGATTGCCAAAATTGTACGCTCTGTTAACCCACGTCCGGGTGATAATATTGTCGAGATTGGGCCGGGTTTGGCTGCATTGACCTCACCTTTAATTGGTGAGTGTGATGCCTTGACTGTAGTGGAGTTAGACCGTGATTTGGCTGCAGGCTTGCCAGGGCGTGTACCGCATCCCGAACGCTTGACCATTGTTGAAAGTGATGCCCTGAAATACGATTTTAGTGAATTATTTGCTGAAGGCCGTCCTTTACGTGTGGTCGGAAACTTGCCGTATAACATTTCGACGCCGCTTTTGTTTCATCTCTTAGAGTTTGGTGACAAAGTTAAAGACATGCACTTTATGCTGCAAAAAGAAGTGGTAGATCGTATCACGGCTGAACCGAATACCAAAGAATATGGGCGTTTATCGGTGATGATGCAGTATTATTGTAAGCCAACGTTCTTGTTTGAAGTACCGCCTGGCGCATTTAATCCACCGCCTAAAGTGACTTCTGCAGTATTCCGTTTAGAGCCTTATGTGACTAAACCGATTATTGCCAAAGATGAAAAAGCATTGGCACGTTTGGTGGCGCATGTATTTACCCAACGTCGTAAAACATTGCGCAATAGCTTAAAAGGCATGTTGGCTGAAGATGCGTTTGAACGTGCAGGGGTAGACCCAATGGCACGTCCTGAAACTTTAAGTTTGAGTGCATTTGTCGCATTGGCAGATCAGATGGTGAATTAATGGCAGCAATTCGATACAACTATGTCATTGGTGATGTGCAGGGCTGCTTTGAAGCCTTAAAACTATTATTAAAAGAAATACAGTTCGATCCCGATCAAGATTTTATTTGGTTTGCAGGCGATTTAGTCGCGCGGGGTGAAAACTCGGTAGGTGCTTTGCGTTTTATTAAAAAACTGGTAGATCGTGGCGTTGCAGCAACGGTGTTAGGCAATCACGATTTAACCTTGTTGGCAGGCGCACGTGGCTTAAAGAAAATCAAAGCACAAGACAACACTCGTGATGTGATTGATGCAATTGACAGTGATGATTTGATTGATTGGTTGCGTAAACAACCATTGTGTCTTTTTCCTAATGAAAACACCATTTTAACTCATGCAGGTATTCCACATATTTGGAATGCGGAACAAACCGCAGCTTTGGCAAAAGAAGTTGAGGCGGTGATTGGGCATGAGGACTTTGAGGTAGTGGATGCATTCTTAAAGGAAATGTATGGGGCAGAACCTGCAGTTTGGTCGGATGATTTAGAGGGGCATGCGCGTTTACGTTGTATTACCAACTATTTGACCCGTATGCGTTTAGCCAATGCACAGGGTGGTTTGGAATTCAGCTTTAAAGATGCCTTAGATGATCCGATGCCAGAAGGTTTTAAACCGTGGTTTGAATATCCATCTTTAGCTGCGCAAACACATCAAATCGTATTTGGTCATTGGGCAGCATTGCAGGGACAAACGGTAGCCGACAATATTCAAAATGTGGATGGCGGTTGTGTGTGGGGCAATCAGCTTGTGGCTTATCGTTTGGAAGATCAGCAATTGTTTGCAGTGGATAATCCGCTGGCAGAATGGTAATAACATTCATCTTTAAAATTTAAAAATGTGATGATGAAATGAAAATAGCCACCTATTGAGGTGGCTATTTTTTATCTTGAATTTTATTGAATTCGAATCCAAGTTTGACTGCGACCTAGTGTAGATACACCCATATAAGCACGTAAAGTTAAACGTTTACCTGTTGAGTTGAGGCGAATTTTTGCATCGTAAATACGACCTGCCAATGGATCAATTACGCGTCCTTTTTCGTAATTGTTGCTGTTTTTGACTTGTTGTAAGCCTTTTAAAATATCCATCCCTAAAATAGGTTGGTCGGTATAAGGCGCAGGGCATTTATTACAAAGTTCACGTGGGGTATAACCCGGACGCGGGGTTACTTTCACAATTTTACCCGTATAGGTTTGATTGGCTTCTTTACGAATTTCGATGACAGCTTTGGGTGAGCCTGTTTTATCATCAATTTGTTGCCAAGTTCCTGCTAAATCTTGTGCCATCGCCAAAGTGCTTAGACTGCCGAAGATGACGGCTATTCCTAAAGCCAATTTCTGAATCATTTTATTTCCCTTACTCGGTCTTTGCGGCTAGTCTAATCTGTGAATTAACGGACACAAAGTCCCGAGTATCCAGAAAAAATGACCGATGAGACACAATTACTCGCTTATTGTTGGCGAATCCACGTTTGTGTCCGACCAATGGCTGAAATTCCGACGTAACCACGTAAAGTGAGACGTTTATTATTAGATGCTAAACGACCTTTCAGGCTATACATTTTGCCTGTAAGTGGATCTAAAATACGCCCATCGGCATAGTTGTTATTTTCCACATGCTTTAAGCCACTAATAATTTCCAAACCGACCAAAGGTTTGTTGGTATAAGGTGCAGGGCAATTCACACACATAGTTTTTGGGGTATAGCCCGGTCTTGGTGTGACTTTGATAATTTTACCAGTAAAGCTGCCATTTTCAGCTTGGGTAATTTCAATCAGGGCTTTGGGTGAACCTGTTTTGTCATCAATACTTTGCCAGATACCTGTTAGGTCTGCAGCAAATGCTGAACCACTGAAGATTAAGCTTGCAAATACACCCATCAATACATTTTTCTTCATATCAGTTCCTTTGATTGTCGAAAGTTATTACAGAGGTTAATTCAAGATATAAAGCGAGTTGTGGTAAGAGTCAAGAGATTTGAGGAAATTTTTAATCTTAAACTTGCAGGGAAAATGCTGGAAAAGATGTGAAAAATGCCACGAACGTGTGGCATTTTAAGTGAAAAGTGAATTAATTAAGTTGATGGAATAACTTATAAATTAATCACTTTTAATCCAAGTTTGGCTACGTCCTAAAGCAGATACGCCCACATAACCACGCATGGTCAGACGTTTACCATTGCTGCTTAATTTGGCTTTGGTGCTGTAGATATTGCCGTTTAATGGGTCAATAATTTTTCCACCAGAGAAGTTAGTACCACCTGTATGTTTTAAGCCTTTAAGTATATCCATTCCTAAAATAGGTTGGTTGGTATAAGGCGCAGGACAGTTGACACAGGTATCTTTAGGGGTGTAGCCAGGACGAGGGGTAACTTTGACAATTTTAGCCGTATAGGTGCCATTGGCTTCCTGACGAATTTCTAAAATTGCTTTTGATGAACCTGTTTTGTCATCAATATTTTTCCAAGTACCCGTAATATCTTGAGCTAGCGCAAAACTTCCTAACGCTGAGCAGATTAAGGCAACGGTGAGTTTCATCTTGACCATGTTCAATGTTCCTTGTTTTTGGCTAACTGGATATTTCATAGTAAAAAGAAAGTTAAAACTCGACAAGTCTAAATAAGTGATTGCTCAGTCACATTTTTTGTAAATACAGTATAAAAGTTGGCAGCCATACTGCGGTAAATACTGCATTGACGGCCATACCAAAGGCGGCATAACGTCCAGCTACGCTACCTCGTTGCCAAGCTTGGGCGGTACCAATTGCATGCGCAGCCAGACCTAGAGCCAAACCAGAGGCACGTTCATCATTGATGTGTCTTAAAATAAAAGGTGAGAAAGCAGCACCTACAACACCCGATAAAATCACAATCAAGACTGCCAGTTGAATTGGGGCTTCCAAAAGCGTGGCGATATTAATCGCAATCGGCGTGGTCACTGCACGGGTGGCAAATGCCATAATATCGGCACTGGACATATGTAGCGCATAAGCAAGCCCCATCGGCAGCGCCACAGCACTAAGACTGGCAAAGAACAAAATACCTAAAATCGCTTTGAGGGGTAAATCGTCATAACGCATGGCTGCTAGAGGAATGGCGAGTGCAACTGTCACATAGCCCAATAATTGATTAAACAAAGGGTTGGTTTGTGCGACGTAAGTTTCGTATGGAATCCCGAAAAAATACAACAGTAGCAACACAAAACACATGCCAAAGACAATCACAGGGATTTGCGGGACTTTTTGGTTGCAAGGTTTTGCCAGTAAATATGCAACGAGAGTGATTAAAAAACCATATAGAATTGACAGCATTTTAATCTCCTAAAGCCAGCGTTTTGCCATTTTGGCATACAGCCAAAGCGGGATCAGCGTACTGATAAACAACACAATTAAGAAGATTGGAATTTGTTTGCCCATGTGCGTGAGCATAATTAATGAACCCGCGCTGATGGGTAAAAAGGCAAAGGCACTTTCTTTCATGATTTTGTTGTTGGTATCGACCAGACGAGCAGGAATTTTACTGAGTTTGCGCCATGTAAATAATACCGCCAGCAGGCTGAGCAAACCGACTAAATTGCCTAATTCTGGGTGATTAAATTGGGTCATGATCCATACAGAGGCTTCACGAAACACAATAATCAAAAGGAGTGTGCCGATCCATGCTGGCCAATCGATATGTTTTATCCTGCTCATTTTTGATCTTTCATTAAAATTTTACTTATCACGTTTTAACCGATCTGATCGTCAATTTCAAATGCTTCAAGCGGACGTTTAAATTGTTCTGCCTGTGCACCTAAAATTTCGTCTATCGGTAAATGTGCCTGTTTAATCAGTTGTTCCAGTTTATGTGGTGCCATGCTGACTTGTAGATGTAATTGACCTTCATCATCGTACTGTTCTGCCTGAATGACATTGAGCGCATACAGTTGATTGCGCAGTTTGCCATAAGCAGGTTGTAATTTAAGATCAAACTTTTGAATTTGCCCCATCAAACATTCATGTACGGCTTGTTTTAACAAGTCTAAACCTTGCCCTGAATATGCCGATACATAGACACGGTCAGGTTGATGCGGTTTTTCATAGATAATTTTGGCTGTTTCGCCTGAGACATCAATTTTATTGTAAACCCGCAAAATAGGTACATCTGCGCCAATTTCTTTTAGCACACCTTCGACTGCTTCAATTTGTTCCAACACATCGGGGCTGCTTGAATCAATCACATGCAGCAATAAACTGGCTTCTAAGGTTTCTTCCAAAGTTGCTTTAAAAGATTCCACCAAAGAGTGAGATAGGTTTCTTACAAAGCCAACGGTGTCTGCCAATACCAGACGTCCGATGCCATCCCATTCTAAACGCCGTAAAGTAGGGTCAAGCGTAGCAAACAGTTGGTCAGCAGCATAGACATCACTTTGCGCCAAAATATTAAATAAGGTCGATTTGCCTGCGTTGGTATAACCGACCAATGAAACGGTAGGAATGGCGGCTTTTTGCCGAGCCACACGACCTTGTGCACGGGTTTGACGGACTTTATCGAGTTTGGTTTTTAGTTGTCCCATGCGAATACGCAATAAGCGTCGGTCAGTTTCAAGCAAGGTTTCCCCAGGACCACGTAAGCCGATACCGCCTTTTTGACTGTCTAAGTTGCTGCGACTACGCACCAAACGTGAAGATAAATGTTGTAATTGTGCCAATTCGACCTGTAATTTACCTTCGTAAGTGCGGGCGCGTTGAGCAAAAATATCTAAAATGAGTTCGGTACGGTCAACCACACGGCATTGCATCACTTTTTCTAAATTACGTGCCTGTGCAGGACTGAGTGCATGATCAAAAATGACCAAATTGGCGTCGTGTTCTTTGACCAATGCGGCAATTTCTTCGGCTTTGCCTGAGCCAATAAAGAGTTTGGCATCGGGTTTACTACGTTGAGTGTGGACGTGTTGTAAAACTTCTGCACCCGCAGATTCAGCCAAGAGCTGAAATTCTTCGGCATCTAGGTCTTCTAAAATTTGGACAGCGACACTGACCAGTACAACACGCTCGCCATCTTGATGTGGCACAAAATTTTCCACTCAGCGCAATCTCCATGCTAAAGCTATATTCTAGTAGAAAAAATGTTTGTGCAGGGAAATAGATGATTGGATTTTTCCTGCGCCCTGATTTGATGCTATATCAACGTATGTAAACTCAATTATAAGGATGACCCCAATATAGAATTTATCTATTTAGATTTTGCCAAAAGTCGCATGTTTGCATGCAGGTTTCGGTTTTTATTATCAATGCAAGTTCAGATTGAACAGTATAGAATGAGCAAAATATAGACCTTTATACGTTGTTTTGCGTTTAACAATTAGTGATGACCCTATGAACCCAGCTGTTGAAACTCACACATCTCCAATTCATGGTTTTGCAAAGCTTGCTTTGTATAGCAAAAAAGTTCTGGCAACGGCTGGCGCGATTGGTGAAGGGTTCTATTTGGTCTATCGTCATCAATTGTATAAAGACACCAACAACCCGAACAATACGCGCTATGTGCAATATTTTTGCCGTCAATTGTGCAAAGTTTTTAATATTGAAGTGCAAATTCATGGTGAAATTCCGCATGACCCTGCGCTATGGGTCAGTAATCATATTTCGTGGTTAGATGTAGCGGTATTGGGTTCTAGTGCGCGGGTATTTTTTCTGGCCAAAGCTGAAATTGAAAAATGGCCGTTATTGGGTAAGTTAGCCAAAGGTGGGGGGACGCTATTTATTAAGCGTGGCTCTGGCGATTCAGTCAAAATTCGTGAACAAATCACGCAATTTTTAAAACAAGATATTCCTGTATTATTTTTTCCTGAAGCGACCACGTCAGATGGAAGCAAAATTAAAAAAGTGCATGGTCGTATTTTAGGGGCAGCAATTGAAGCCAAACGACCTGTGCAAATTTGTCTGATTTGTTATGTGAATCAGCAAGGTGAGTTAGATACTGTTGCGCCGTTTATTAATGACATGACCTTTGTTGATCATGTGAAAGATGTTTTGGAAATGCCGAAAGTGACAGCGCATTTAATGGCGTTACCTGCAATTGTGGTAGAAGGGCACGATATTGAATCTTTAACTGCTGTGGTACAGGAACGCATGACAGAAGGTTTGGCTGAGTTGCATCGTCAGGTATTAAAACCACAAGTGCTGACATCATAAAACATGCTTAGGCGCATCTTCATGTTAAAGATAGCCTAAGCACATCACATTTTTTTAAGAATAATGGTCATCATCCAACAGCTTCAATATTATGTTGCTACATAAAGCCTTCAATTGGCAGCCATGAGGTAATTTTCATTGTCGCACGTTGATACCATTTCATCCCTGGTTCTTTTTTCAGAATTTGAGTTTCGCCTTGTGGATTTTTCATGTGCCATTGAATGTTTTGCTGTGCATCCAAAACCAGTTTATAAGCATATTTGGACAAATTGACATCCATGGTGTGGTGAACTGAGCGAGCCAATGGCGGACTGTTTAAAATCACCCCAATTTCAGTATTTAAATATGCCGAGCGTGGGTCAAAATTAAACGAACCAATAAATACCTGTTTTTCATCCAATGCCATGAGTTTGGCATGTAAACTAGAACGGCTTAAACCTTTCATACTGACTTTGGCTTTTTTGGAAATTTCGTGCGTATGTGTGTTTAGGTTTTCCATTTCAGGTCGCGCCAAAAACTCATACAGCTGCACGTTATTTGCCAATAAATCTTCTCGATATTTGGCGTAAAAAGCATGCACCACAGGAACATCGTTGGCTTTAAAGGAGTTGGTCAGTACGCGTACCTGAACGCCATCATCCGCCAAGTCTTTTAGTTTTTCTGCCCCCGATTGTTCGGGGACAAAATACGCAGAAATAATATCGACACTACTGCTTGGCTTCTCTAAATGCGTCAGCAATTGAAAGTTGAGATGTTCTTCTTTTGAGGCGCGGTCTTTAATTTTACTCGGCGCATCTTTGACCACTTCAGCACTGACCCAATCGAACTTAATACTATGCGTCATCCACTGTTCAATCGCTTTAGAACGAGTCACCAAATCTAAATAATTTTGTACGGTGGCTTCTTGATCGTGCTGTTCTAATTGCTGTTTTAAGCTTTCATAACGCAAGGTGTAATGTTGTGGATTGACCAATTGCTTGACTGAATAAGCATAGTCATCATTCCAGTATTCATCAAAAGAGTGAATAATTTCATCCGAAGCCGAGCCGACTAACATCACATCGACATCAGAAAATTGATAATTGTCGCTGACGTTATAGTATTGATTGCTCATATTGCGCCCACCAATCAGAGAAATTTGGTTATCGGCAATAAAGCTTTTGTTGTGCATACGACGGTTAATACGCTTCAAATCCAAAATCATGTCCATGGCACGATAATGTCGAAAGCGATATGGATTATACAGTTTGATGTCGATGTTGACGTGTTGATCGAGCGCGAGATAAATGCCTTCCATTTTTTTGGCATTGTTATCATCGACCAATAAGCGGACTTTCACCCCACGATCTGCCGCACGAATAATGGCGTGTAGTGCAAGCGCGCCAATTTTATCGTTATCCCAAATATAATATTGTAAATCTAAAGATTTTTCTGCTTTATTAATCAGATAGATACGTGCTGCTAGGGCTTCGAGCGGATCATACAGGACATGATAACCCGTAAGCTGCGGATATTTTTCGCGTAGCGGCAGTACAATTTTGGCCAAACTGGTTTGATCGGTTGGGGTTTCAAACGCCATCCGGATCGGATGTTCAATCTGTTTGGGCAGCGTGCTACAGCCTGAGAGTGTCAAAACGAAGGCGCAACTCAGCCACAAGACGTTGTGCCGAATATTTTGAAATGGAGCGGATGAGCTGCGGTTTGCCAAATTAAATTCCTTTTTAGCACGAGGAGCAAATAAGTTAAAAATAGGGTTTGAGTATAATTGTCAGCTATGAAAAGATAAATATGACAATACAGATATATGACGTGTGTGGGTTAAATGCGACATCTGGGTTTAGCGCAGCATTGAATAGCAGAAGTATGAAGTAATAGAGAATAAATATGTGGGATAACGATTCAGTCGTGTTGTATTTCTATATGGGTATGGCAATTTTGGCGCTGTGGGCAGTTTCGCAAGCATGGCGCAGTCAGGCCAATACAGAAACCATTCACCCGTTTAAGGCCTTTGTGCATTTGTTGGCATTTTATTTGTCTTACCTGTTGCCGCCTTTGGTTTTTTTTAGTGTCTATGCGGGTATTCAGGGCTATTACTCCATCCACGAAGCGATTTTTGTATTTTTAGTCAGTGCTGTGTTGAGCTATGCGCGTTTTATTGAACCGCATTTGATTCAAGTCAAAACTACCAAATATCAAATTCATGCAGATCGCCGTTTATTAAAGCCTGTCAAAATTGCTTTAATTGCAGATTTACATATTGGCTTGTTTTCTGGGCATGAGCGTCAATTGAAGCAAATTGTGAAAAAACTCAATTTGCAAAACCCCGATATTGTCGTTGTAGCAGGCGACTGGACTTATGAGCCTGAAAATAAATTGGTCGAAGAATTGGCGGTATTAAAAGAAATTTGTGCGCCTGTATATTCGGTAAATGGTAATCATGATGAGCAGTATCCTGGCCCGCCCATTCAAGAGCTGTTAAAAACGGCTTTAGAACAAAATAACGTGATTGATATTGAAGGTAGAATTGTCGAGTTTGATGAGTTTCGTTTGCTCGGTATTGGCGATTTATGGGCAGGTAAAACCGACATGCGCTATATGCCCGATTTACCTCAGGATAAGCCGTGGGTGTTGTTATCACATAACCCCGATACAGTGGATATGGTGCCAAAATTGCCGACACGTCCGTTGATGTTGGCAGGACATACCCATGGTGGGCAGGTTGAACTGCCGTGGCTGACCGATTATGTGATGAAAAAAGTATCTATTTTAGGGCATAAAAAGGGGTTATATCGCCATGATCATGCCGATGTATTTGTGACTGTAGGGACAGGAATGGTCGGTGTTCCTTTTCGTTTTGGTGTGCCGCCCACGATTGATATTATTGAATTATTGTAAGCACCGTCACCATCGCCTACATGAAAAAAACCAGCCGAGGCTGGTTTTTTGATGCAATTTTTGCGCTTAAATTTGATTGTTTACATCATCATGCTTGGTTTCTCGAATCATTAAAAATGCGATTAAAGACAAGATGGATGCTGCACTTAAATAATAACCAACTGCAGCCAAGCCATAAGTGGTGGCAAGTTTGGTGGCAATCAGTGGGGCAAACGATGCGCCAAAAATACCCGCCAAGTTAAAGGTGAGTGCCGAGCCTGTATAGCGTACAGAAGTAGGAAAAATTTCAGACAACACTGTACCAATTGGTCCGTAAGTAAGTCCCATAATTGCCAAGCCAATACACAGGAAAATAAATACAATCCACGTGCTGCCTGAAGCAAGCATATCGGCAAAGAATAAGCCAAAAATTGCAGAGACGATGCACACCGCAATAGAGGTAGTTTTACGTCCAAATTTTTCGGCTAAAACGGCTGAGAGGGGAATAAAAGCAGCAAAACACAATGTGGCTAGTAGTTGAAGTTTTAAGAATTCTTCACGTGAATAACCCAGTTGTTTGGTGCCCCATTGCAAGGCAAATACCGTAGTCAGATAAAACACCACAAAGGTACAAATTGCAGCGATTGTACCGAGCACTAACATTTTAGCGTGTTTTTTAAAGACCTGAATAAATGGCACATTGACTTCTTTTTGTTTATTCAACACTTTTTGGAAGGCAGGCGTTTCATGCAGTTTTAAGCGAATCCATAAACCGACAATCACCAATAAGGCACTCGAAATAAACGGGATGCGCCAGCCCCATGTCATAAAGTCTTGCTCAGACATCAGCGCACCTAAAATAAGGAATGAACCTGTGGCAAGAATAAAACCAATCGGAGCGCCCAATTGTGGGAACATGCCATACCAAGCACGTTTACCTTCAGGGGCATTTTCTGTGGCTAACAGTACTGCTCCCGACCATTCACCGCCCAAGCCTAAACCTTGCCCTAAGCGACACAACGCCAACAGTAATGGCGCGATAATCCCAATTTGTGCATACGTCGGCAGTAAACCAATACAGACTGTAGAAATTCCCATGGTCAATAATGCCGCGACCAAAGTGGCTTTGCGTCCAATCCGATCTCCTAAATGTCCAAATAAAGCTGCGCCAATTGGACGGGCGATAAAGGCAATTGCAAAGGTGGCGAGAGATTGAATGGTTGCCGTCATTGGGTCAGTACTGGTCGGAAAGAACAGATACGGGAAAATAATGACTGCCGCAGTGGCGTAGATATAAAAGTCAAAAAACTCGATGGTGGTACCGACCAAGCTTGCAGTCAGTACTCGAAATTTAGAATTTTGAGTCGGCTGTTCAGCGGCAGCAGTAGATGAAGATGCCATACAGGACCTTATGTAAAGTGAATTTTAAATGAAAGTGCAATTTGGCACAGACCGCACTGGCAGAAAAATAGTAGATACTTCTTGTAGTTATACTTTTTTGAACAAGAAGTCGGTTACAAAACTGCATCCATGAACACCATTCAAATCTGATCGTTTTATCTGTAAGACATGAGCGATATTCAGCGTTAAATCACATACAGATAAATTGCCAGAAAGTGTGCGCCTGCACCAATTAGGACAAATACATGCCAAATTGCGTGGGTATATCTTACGCGTTTTAAGGCATAAAACAATGCACCCACGGTGTAGGCAATGCCGCCAATTAGCAAAAAGGTCAGGGCTTGGCTGCTTAAATAGGCTTGCATATCGTCCATGACCAGAACGGCTAACCAACCCATCACCAAGTAGGCAATTAAAGAAATTTTATGAAAACGGTTGATAAATACCAGTTTAAATAGGGTGCCAATCAGGGCAATAATCCACAGGGCAATTAACAAATATTGTGCTTTTTGAGTAGGAATCGCGATGGATAAAAATGGGGTATAAGTCCCTGAAATTAAATAATAAATTGCGGTGTGATCTAACTTTTTATAAAAATAACGACGGTCTGCTGCGGTTGCCATGTGATACAGCATTGAAGCAGAAAAAAGCAGTACCATGCTTATTGCATAGGCCCACAAACCTAGCCATTGTCCCGTACTTAAATACGCACCTTTAATGATTAAAAGAATACCTGCAATAAATGCCAAAGCCGCACCAACACCATGGCTCAGATAGTTAATCCGTTCTTCTTGCAGGTCATAATCAGACACTAAAGGGGCATTTAATTTCATGGCGAATCTGCTTTAATTTCTTTAATTATACAACTGTATCGTAATTCAATTTTGCTTTTAGGGTAATAACAATTAAACTTGAATTGCAATTTTTTCAGGTTTTTATTATGTCGACTTTGGCTTCTCCCTCTGTGTAGGAACAACAATTCTTAGAGGCTTTTCAGCAAGCCATTGATACACAAAAGCTTGATCGTGTGGTGCTGAGTCAATATAAAGGCGAACTGGAACAATTAGAAAAAATCACCTTACGGGTGATTCAGCTAAATCAAGACACCGTTTTAACTTGTTTGTATCGCCATAAAACGCAGGATATCACCAAAAACTATCCTTTGGCAGAAGCACAGATACAATTGAGTCACTTATTGGCAGATTGTAAACAGGCCAATTTATTTACGACAGATCAGGAAATTCAGCTAAAAAAGAACAAAAAGAAAGCTATGCTCAGCATTAGTAAAACAGCACCGACTATAGCGAAACCGAAAGAACCACAAGGACATGACCGAGAAAAGCAGCGTTATGTCGATCAATCCAGCCCATTTTTACAACACTTGGGGATTAGCGATGCCAAAGCGCAAATTATTCCGAGCATGGCGCGTATATGGAAACAGATTAATAAATTTATTGAAATTTTTTCGGGTGCCTTGGCGCAAATCAAAATTTCGGAAAATACCTTGCGCGTGGTGGATTTTGGTTCAGGCAAAGGCTATTTAACTTTTGCGCTCTATGACTATTTGCAAAAGCAGCAATTTATTCCCTTTGTGACTGGGGAGGAACTAAACCCGAAAATGGTTGAGTTTTGTCAGTCGGTGGCGAGTGCTTCAGACTTTCAGCAGCTAGATTTTTTTCAGGGCGATGTGCGCACCTATCAGCCAGAACATTTAGATGTAATGATTGCTTTGCATGCCTGTGATGTCGCCACCGATTTTGCAATTCATACTGGTATTCGCCTAAATGCACAAATGATTATGTGCGCGCCGTGTTGCCATAAAGAGTTGCGTCCACAATTACAAAGCCCAAGCGTGTTGCAACCGATGCTGCAATTTGGCATTCATGCAGGGCAACAGGCGGAAATGTTAACCGATACCATCCGCGCTTTATTGCTCAAAGCCTATGGTTATGACACCAAAGTTTTTGAGTTTGTCGCTTTAGAACACACCAGTAAAAACAAAATGATTTTAGCAACCAAACGTCAAAATTGGAGTGAACCTGATCAAGCAGTTTTGGCACAAATTCGTGATTTAAAAACCATGTACGGTATTCAAAAACATTCTTTGGAGTTGTTGTTGAACGATCAGTGGGATCAACAGGGCATTGGTTCTAAGTGCTAAGCAAGATGGAACAGGATATAAAGATGCAAGATTATGAAATTCAATCGGGCACTTGGACACAATTTGCTGCAGAGGCCAAATCTATTCGTGAGCAAGTCTTTATTCAGGAACAGCGAATTGCGCCTGAAGATGAGTGGGATGCACAAGATGCAGTTGCCTTGCATTTTGTGGTCTATGCAACTGGACAGGCGATTGCAACAGCACGTTTACTGGAAAATCACAGTATTGGACGGGTCGCAGTGTTGAAATCACAGCGCGGTTTAGGTGTGGGACGTGTTTTAATGCAGCATATTATTCAGGTGGCAAAGCAGCAGCAACGTCCGTGGGTCAAGTTGTCTGCGCAGGAACACGCGATTCCGTTTTATCAAAGTTTGAGTTTTCAGGTTGAGGGTGAGTCGTATTTAGATTGTGGTATTCCGCATGTAGATATGCGATTGATATTTTAAACGAATTGTCGATAGTCCTGATTTTAATCGTGCAAAATAAAAATCGCCATGATGGAATGTGATCATGGCGATTTCTTTTTATAAACTGTATGAACAGAGCCGCTAGCGCATATTAATGTCCATGTGCGGGTGCTGGCTCATGGTTTTCAGGCATATTGGCATGTTCTGTTTCAGTCATACCGTGTGCATCTGCAGTTTCAGCAGCCAAAGCTTCACGTGCTTCACGATCTGCTTGTGCTTTTGCCAATGCTTCTTGTGACATAGCTGGCGCATTTTTAAAGGCGTGTTGCTGAGTATTCTGCTTTTGTTGCTGGCTAGGCATGTAGTCAGGTTCATTCGTGACCGCTAACCAGAAAATAAACATGAAAATTCCACCCAAAATACAGAAAATAAAGAGTGCTTTCCAACCCCAAGGTGATTTTTCAGGAGTAAGGCGTTCGGTCATGTGCATCTACCCAATTTGAATCTAAATCTTAAAATTATGTAACTTTATAACATAAAATGCATGAAAAACGGATTAAATTCTATTTATGCAGGGATATTCATTGTAATTTTGAGCAAATAAAAAGAGGGATGATATATCCCTCCCAGATTGCTTTAAATTTAAAGTTTAGCTTTAAATGCTTTTAGCACCTGCAGCAACACGATCTTGCAAGATTTTAGGTGGGGTAAAACGCTCGCCATATTCAGCAGTAAGTTGCTGTGCTCGTGCCAAAGCCTGTGTTAAACCATATTGATTCAAAAATTGTAAAGCACCACCTGTCCATGCAGGGAAGCCAATGCCAAAAATTGAACCAACATTGGCATCAATGACAGATTCTAAAACACCTTCTTCCAAGCAACGTAAGCTGTCCAGTGCTTGTACAAATAAGAAACGGTTAATCATCTCTTGTTCAGCGATTTCGGTATTTTGATACCAATGACTTAATCCCGACCAAAGCTGTTTTTTACCCTGTTCAGGGTAGTCATAAAAGCCTGCACCTGCAGCTTTGCCTTTACGTGAGAATTGATGAATCATGGTTTGAATGACTTCATCTGCACTCGACAGTGGTCGGTCTTTTCCTTCGGCTTGCAGCGCCTTACGTGCTTCCTGTGCCACGTGTTCAGATAAGGTTAAAGATACTTCATCCTGAATAGCAAGTGGGCCAACAGGCATACCTGCTTTTAAAGCTGCCATTTCAATTTTGGCAGGATGTACGCCTTCTGCCAGTAAGCGCAAGCCTTCCTGCACAAAAGTGCCAAACACCCGACTGGTAAAAAAGCCACGTCTGTCATTGACTACAATCGGTGTTTTACCAATGTGTTGCACAAAGTCATATGCTTTTGCCAAAGTATCGGCAGAGGTGTTTTTTCCTTTAATGATTTCTACCAACGGCATTTTATCGACAGGACTAAAGAAATGCAGGCCAATAAAACGCTGCTGATCTTGCGCCGCTTGGGCAAGCTCACTAATTGGCAAAGTTGAGGTATTGGATGCCATCACACCTTGTTCTGCCAGAAAAACTTCGGCTTCTTGTGTGACTTGCGCCTTGAGTTGAGGATTTTCAAATACCGCCTCAATAATCAAATCACAGCCTTGTAAATCGGCAGCCTGTGCCGTTGGATGAATATTGGCTAAGACTTGTGCTGCTCGCTCTGCACTTATACGACCTTGCGATACTTGTTTATCCAATAGTTTTTGACTGTAAGCTTTGCCTTTTTCAGCTTGTTCGATGGATACATCTTTAAGAACAACCGCAATGCCTTTGCTTGCTGTGGCATAAGCAATGCCTGCGCCCATCATGCCTGCACCTAAAATGCCGACTTTTTGAGTTTGATGCGGTGCAATGCCTTGCGGACGGCCACTGCCCGATTTAATCGCATTCAGCCCATGCCAAAAGGTGCCAATCATATTTTTAGAAATTTGACCTGTTGCGAGCTGGGTAAAATAGCGAGATTCAATGCGTAAGGCTGTATCGACATCAACCTGCGCACCTTCTACTGCTGCACTCAAAATTGCTTCAGGCGCAGGGTAACAGCCTTTGGTTTTGTCGCGTAGCATGGCAGGAGCAATGGAAAGCATTTGCGCGACAGCAGGTGTAGATGGTGTTCCCCCAGGGATTTTATAGCCTTTGACATCAAATACTTGTTGTGATTGAGGATGTGCAAGAATCCAGTCTTGGGCTTTGCTGAGTAATTCTGTTTCATTTTCAGCAAGATCATGGATTAAACCTAAACTTTGTGCTTTTTCCACACTCAGCTGTTTGCCTTCCATCAACAGCGGCAGGGCAGTTTGTAAACCCAATAAACGTACCATCCGCACAATACCACCGCCACCAGGCAATAAACCTAAAGTCACTTCGGGTAAACCAAACTTGGTTTTTGCATCACGAATTGCAATACGATGATGACAGCACAGAGCAAGTTCCCATCCGCCGCCGAGTGCCGTGCCATTTAAGGCAGCTACCACAGGAATACCACGGGTTTCAATATAACGCAGCTGTGCTTTTAGGTTTTCAATCATCTGAAAAAATGAGCTGGCATGCTCAGGCTGTACTTGAATCAACTCATCTAAGTCACCGCCTGCAAAAAAGGTTTTTTTTGCAGAGGCGAAAATGATTCCCGCCACTTGTTCGTCTGCTTTTAACTTTTGTACCACTTGCGCTAATGCATCTCTAAAGTCAGCATTCATGGTGTTGGCAGATTGATTTGGTGAGTCAAAGGTTAGAATGACAATGTTATCGGCATTTTTATAATAGTGAATGGCGCTCATTTTTATACTCCTTATACTCGCTCAATAATGGTGGCAATTCCCATCCCACCGCCTACACATAATGTAGCCATGCCGCGTTTTTTATCTTGTCGTTCTAGCTCGTCCAGTAAGGTGCCTAAAATCATGGCACCTGTAGCGCCAAGTGGATGACCCAAGGCAATAGCACCACCATTCACATTGACTTTGGCGGGATCAACCTGAAGTTCTGTAATAAAACGCAGAACCACGGCTGCAAAGGCTTCATTGACTTCAAACAGATCAATATCTTCAATGTTCAGTCCTGCTTTGGCTAAGGCTTTGCGTGCTGCAGGCGCGGGTCCTGTGAGCATAATGGCAGGGTCTGTGCCAACCAGTGCGGTAGCAAGCACTTTGGCGCGTGGTTTTAAGTTGTGTTGTTGTACCGCTTGTTCCGATGCAATCAAGACCAATGCCGCGCCATCAACAATACCTGATGAATTGCCTGCATGATGCACATGATTGACTTGTCCTGCTTCAGGATATTTTTGCAGGGCAATCGCATCAAAACCCATTTGTCCCATATTGGCAAAACTCGGCTTGAGCTGTGCCAAGCTTTCAGCCGTGGTCTGTGGTTTGATAAATTCATCTTGTGCCAAAATCACCACACCTGCCTGATCTTTGACAGGTACAATCGAGCGCTCGAAATGTCCCTGTGCTTGTGCTGCTGCGGCTTTGTGCTGTGATGCTGCTGCAAATTGATCGACTTCTGTACGGCTATAGCCATCGAGTGTGGCAATTAAGTCAGCGCCAATACCTTGTGGAATAAAGTCACAAGCCATATTGGTTTCAGGGTCGAATGCCCAAGCACCACCATCGGAACCCATTGCCACGCGTGACATAGATTCCACACCACCTGCAACGATTAAATCTTCCCAACCCGAACGAACTTTTTGCGCTGCGAGGTTCACGGCTTCTAAACCTGAGGCACAAAAGCGGTTGATTTGTACCCCAGCAACATCATTGTCCCAACCTGCGGCAATCGCTGCGGTTTTGGCAATATCTGCACCCTGATCGCCAATTGGTGTGACACAACCCAAAACAATATCGTCTACTTGTGAGGTGTCTAGGTTGTGTCGTTGTTGCAATTCATTCAATAAGGTTGTGAGTAGGCGAATGGGTTTAACTTCGTGTAATGCGCCATCTTTTTTTCCTTTGCCGCGCGGAGTGCGAATAGCATCAATGATGTAGGCCTCGCTCATAATCAATCCCTTGTCGATAGTTTTCTTTATGATTGCTTTTGAGTGTAATCTGAAAATTTTGAAGTGCAATGACGAGAACGGTACAGGTCAGTGAGGTTTTTTGCTAATTGGGATGACGCAGTAATTTGGCAGAAAGATTGAAACTATAATAGAGCGATAAAAAAAGCCCTTGCGGTGTGCAAGGGCAATCGATTGGAATTACGAGTTATTGTGAATTGTCGATTCTAAATTAATGATAACCGTGCAACTGACGGTATAAACCAGGTGTGACGCCAGTCCACTTTTTGAAAGCACGGTGGAAAGTACTGGTTTCGCTAAAGCCAACTTGTTGTGCCACATCTTCAAGGGTAAGTTCAGGATTCAGCAATAGGTGAATCGCGGCATCACGGCGTAATGCATCTTTTACCCCTTGATAGCTTTTACCTTCTGCAGCCAAACGACGACGCAAGGTTTGTGGCGATAGGTACAGCATGGATGCAACATCGTTCAAGGTTGGCATTTCTTCGCCAATTTGGCTCTTTAACACGTCACGAATACGCGAAGTTAAAGAATTGGTGTTTTTGAATTTCACCAACAATTGCGCAGGCGCGGTTTTTAAGAATTCGTCTAAGGTTTCTTGGGTTTGACGAATTGGTAAATCCAAGTAGTCGGCAGCAAAGGTAATTTCGGTGCGTGGCATGTCAAATTGCATGACAGGCGCAAAGAACAGCGCATCGTATTCATCTGCATGTGCAGGACGTGGATAGCCAAAATGTACGCGCTCCAAAGGCAGGCGACGTTCAATCAGCCAAGAGGCCAAGCCGTGCCAAATCATTAACATGCTTTCAGTAATGAAGTGATCAGGGTCCATAGATTGTGGAATAGTCGGCACTAGACGTGCTTCGTGTTTGTCACGTTCTAAGGTCACAGACCAGTCATCACCAAAAAGTTTGTAGAATTGAGAGGAGAGTTCTAAGGCATCGCCCAGTGTTTTGGCGTGAATCACCAATTGACACATAATTGCGAATGTTCCTAAACGACGTGGTTGGCTGTCAAAGCCAACGTGCTCGTCTTGAGTCACCATCCACAACATTTTTATAAAGCGCGTGTATTGTTCAGGTGAAATACGTGCTTTCGGTTGGCGCAGCAGTTCCGCCTCAATACCGACATGAGATAATAAGGTTTCGACATCCATACCGAGTCGCTTAACACCCGTGAGCGCTGCATTTACAAAATGGATACTAATGGTATCTCTGCTCATGTTAAATCCTTCAGTCTCTTTTGTATTCACGTAAGCTTGACCTAAATGACGCTAAAAATTGAAATTGGCAATTTACAATACCAATTTTACTTATTTTACATAATAAATTGCCGAAATGATCAAGGTAAATGGCTGAACATGACATTGTGTTACAGTTTTGCTGTTTATAAGATGAACGGAAAATCAGTAAAAATCGAGTAATCACAACAATGACACATGCACTGAGCGGTTTAAAAGTTTTAGATTTTTCTACCTTATTGCCCGGCCCTTTTGCCAGTTTGTATTTGGCGGATATGGGTGCAGAGGTGATTCATATTGAATCGGCAACCCGTCCTGACTTAATTCGTTTATTTCCGCCCTATGCCAATGGACAAGCGACTTCGCACAGTTATTTGAATCGGAATAAACAGTCAATTACTTTGGATTTAAAATCCCCCGAAAGTATTCAGCTTATTCACGATAAAATTGCCGAATTCGATATTGTATTGGAACAGTTTAGACCAGGCGTGATGCAGCGTTTAGGGCTGGACTATGCCAGCTTGGCAAAAATTAATCCGCGACTGATCTATTGTTCCATCACAGGTTATGGACAAACAGGCGATTATCAACAAAGGGCAGGACATGACATCAACTATTTAGCCTTGTCTGGCATTGCGGGGCATAGTGGACGGCAAGCGGGTGGGCCGCCACCGCTCGGGATTCAAGTGGCCGATGTAGCAGGTGGATCATTGCATGCTTTGGTGGCGATTTTAAGTGCAGTGATAGAACGTCAGCGCAGTGGTTTAGGGCAGTATATTGATATTTCGATGACCGATTGCGCTGCGACTTTAAACAATATGGCCGCTTCAGCAGTTTTGGCGGCACAGGTTCCTCAATATGCTGAGCAATCTTACTTAAATGGTGGCACCTATTATGACTATTATGAAACAGCAGATGGCCGTTATCTTTCAGTCGGTAGTTTAGAGCCGCAGTTTATGCAGGGTTTGGCACAGATTTTAAACTTACCGATACTTTTGGAAAAAGGGGCATCTTTAGATCCGCAAGAGCGCTTGCAAGTCAAACACGCTATTCAAGATAAAATTAAAACACAAAGTTTTGCCACATGGCAGCAGGTATTCGCGCAATATGATGTCTGCGTTGAACCTGTATTCACTTTAGATGAAGCCTTACATTCACCTTTGGCACAGCAACGCGGTTGGACAGTAGAAGTTCCTATTCAGCAGAATGCCGAAAAAACTGAAACTCAGTTGGCGTGTCCAATTAAATTTTCACGTTCTCAAATGCGTTACGATTATATCGGGCAGGCTTTGGGTGCAGGGCAGTGGTCATCTCAGATTAAAAATCAGGATGAAGATGAAGCCAAGTCGTAATTTCAGGTAATCAATAATAGATCGAATAGATGCTATAGCAGAAAAAGTGCTAAAGCATGCACTATTTTGTGATAGCTCTATAAAAAGCCTGTAAATTTTGGCAAAGGCTTACAGGCTGTGATGTTGCAATGGCTTATCAATAAAACCGCTAAGAAATATGTAAAAAACACATTTTGTTGATAGATTGAATCTCGCTATGCTGTCAGCCGTGATAATAGAAATGACTAGCTGTACGCCATGTATTTATATACTGATTTCGATCAGCAACTGATTAATGAACGTGTTGCACAGTTCCGCGACCAAACGGAACGTTATTTAGCAGGCAAATTGACTGAGGATGAATATCGTCCATTGCGTCTGCAAAATGGTTTGTATGTACAACGCTATGCGCCAATGTTGCGTATTGCGGTGCCTTACGGTCTGATGAACTCTAAGCAATTGCGTAAAGTTGCGCAGCTTGCCAAAGACTATGACCGTGGCTATGCGCACGTATCAACACGTCAAAATATTCAGTTTAACTGGCCTGCACTGGAAAATGTGCCTGACATGCTGGCAGAGCTTGCAACCGTACAAATGCACGCAATTCAGACTTCGGGTAACTGTATTCGTAATACCACCACAGACCAGTATGCAGGTGTCGTGGCGGGCGAAATTGCTGACCCACGTCCAACCTGTGAATTAATTCGTCAGTGGTCGACTTTCCACCCTGAATTTGCCTTCTTGCCACGTAAATTCAAAATTGCGGTGTCTGCACTGGAAGAAATTGACCGTGCTGCGACTGCATTTCATGACATTGGCGTCTATATTGTTAAAAATGAAGCAGGCGAAATTGGCTATAAAATTAAAGTTGGTGGCGGCTTAGGTCGTACTCCAATTATCGGTAGCTTTATTCGTGAGTTCTTGCCACGTGAAGATTTGATTGCTTACTTAGAAGCTATTTTACGTGTTTATAACTTGCATGGTCGTCGCGACAATAAATATAAAGCACGTATCAAAATTTTGGTAAAAGCCTTAACTCCAGCAGTATTTGCAGAAAAAGTTGAAGCTGAATTTGCACATACGGTGAAAACCTTAAAAATTGATGCAGAAACTTTGCAAAAAATGGATAAAAACTTCACGCCATTTGCTTATCAAAACTATGCCGATGAAGATTTTAGCGAGCTGTTTGCGCAGTATCCAAAATTCAAGCAATGGTTCAACATCAACACCAATGCGCACAAAGTACAAGGCTATCGTATTGTCACCATTTCATTGAAACGTGCAGGTGTTGCACCGGGTGACATGACGACAGAAGAAATGAATCTGATTGCAGATTTAGCCGATCAATATACCTTTGGTGAGTTGCGTACCACGCATGAGCAAAATATTGCTTTGGTAGATGTGCCACAAAAAGACCTGTTTGCATTGTGGCAAGTGCTCGATGCCAATAACTTGGCGCGCGCGCATATTGGCTTTATTACCGATATTATTTGCTGTCCGGGTGGTGATTTCTGTTCACTTGCCAATGCCAAATCTATTCCAATTTCAGAAGCCATTTCACGCCGTTTTGATGATTTGGATACCATTTATAATCTTGGCAAACTGGATTTAAATATTTCAGGTTGTATGAACGCTTGTGGTCATCACCACGTTGGTAATATCGGGATTTTAGGTGTCGATAAAAAAGGCGCGGAATTCTACCAAATCACTTTGGGCGGGCATGCAGACCATGATGCGTCAATCGGTGATATTTTAGGGCCATCTTTTGCTGCTGAAGTGATTCCTGATGTGGTGGAAGAAATTTTAAATACCTACTTAGATTTGCGTAGTGAAGGTGAAGACTTCATCGACACTTATCGCCGTGTCGGCATTCAACCATTTAAGGAGCGCGCTTATGCTTAATACTGCACTACCTGTGCTCGCGAAAGATGGCACGATTACAGACAATACTTATCAAGTGATTGCTGAAGATGCAGCATTACCGCAAGGTGATGTGGTGCTCAGCGTTGAACAGCTTGATCAGTTGGCACAAATTTCAGGTAAAAAAGCCCTATATTTAACGGTAGATGCTTCGCCTGAAAACCATGAATTTCCATTGGCAGAACTGGATGCAATTTTTATTGAATTTTCAGGTTTTAACGATGGCCGTGGTTATTCTTTTGCGGCATTGTTACGCCGTCAAGGCTTTCAGGGTGAACTTCGCGCAGTCGGTGATGTCTTTAAAGACGTCTTAAATTATATGAAGCGTGCAGGTTTCGATACTTTCGTGATTAAAGAAGGTAAAGATGTGCAAGAAGCTGCAGCAGGTTTGGCGGACTTTACCCATCCTTATCAAGCTTCTACCGCAGTGCCAAAACCAAATTATCAAACAGGTGCGTAATATATTGATGATGGATTTCATCGAAATGTAGATAGATTTTATCGAAATATCGCGGTTCACACATTTACAAACAGCCTGCCATGTGCAGGCTTTTTGTTTGCCTTAAAATGATCAAACGGCTTGTTTTATCGCACTTCTTAATGATTTAATTTACCGCAAAGTGCTGTAGTATAAGCACGCTGATGTAGCATCGCAGTCTTATGTAGGCGTTATTTTTACATTATCAAAAATCAATCAAGACGATAATTTGATGTGATTATCCTCTGATTTATTTTTCAATTTTTTCATGATGAAGTGATTTGTCTTTATGCAAAATTCTATCCGTATTGGTATTGCTGGTTATGGCAACTTAGGTCGTGGTGTTGAAACGGCGATTCATAAAAACCCAGATTTACAATTGGTGGGTATTTTTACCCGTCGTGCGCCTGAAAGCGTTTCACCATGTTTTGCTGAAACAGCAGTGTTTCACATGGATTCATTGTCAGATTTTCAAGACAAAATTGATGTGCTGATTTTATGTGGTGGTTCAAAAGACGACTTGCCACAACAAGGTCCAGTATTGGCAAGCCAATTTAATATTGTCGATAGTTTCGATACGCATGCACGTATTCCTGAATATTATGCATCTGTAGATGCACCTGCGACAGCGAACAAGAAAACTGCACTCATCTCAATTGGTTGGGATCCAGGCATGTTCTCGATTAATCGTTTATTTGGTGAAGCGTTGTTACCAGATGGTGAAACCTATACTTTTTGGGGTAAAGGTTTAAGTCAGGGTCACTCAGATGCCATTCGTCGTGTTGATGGTGTAAAAGCAGGTGTGCAATATACCATTCCATCGAATGATGCCATTGAACAAGTGCGTAGCGGTGCGCGTCCTGTATTAAGCACCAAAGATAAACATACTCGTGAATGTTATGTCGTACTTGCAGAAGGTGCCGATGCTGCTGCGGTAGAGCAAGCGATTGTGACCATGCCAGATTATTTCGCTGACTACAACACAACCGTAAATTTCATTGATGAAGCGACTTTAGCCAAAGATCACCAACGCATGCCACATGGTGGTTTTGTCATTCGCAGTGGTAATACCAGCGATGAACAAAAACAAGTGCTTGAATTCTCATTGAAGTTAGACAGCAATCCTGAGTTTACCGCGAGTATTTTGGTGGCTTATGCACGTGCTTGCTATCGTTTAAACCAAATGCAGCAATATGGTGCAAAAACTGCTTATGATGTTGCGCCAGGTTTATTGTCAATGAAATCGCCTGAACAGTTGCGTGCAGAATTGCTCTAAACTTTTTAAAGCTATAAGCAAAAAGACGAATCAATGATTCGTCTTTTTACTTTTTGAATAAAGAAGGGTTAGGGAATGACTTTATTCAATCTACCTCAGTCCCTCTTTACGAAATAGGGGTTGCAAGGCACTTAAAGTAATTCAATCGCGACCGCAGTTGCTTCACCACCACCAATACAGAGAGCAGCCACACCACGCTTGCCACCTGTACGTTTAAGCGCATGAATCAAAGTTAGGATAATACGTGAACCTGTAGAACCCACAGGATGCCCAAGCGCACATGCACCACCGTTAATATTCACTTTTTCAGGATCAAGCTTGAACTCATCCATTGGGCACATGGTGACCATAGCAAAAGCTTCATTAATTTCCCATAAATCTACATCTGCAACTTGCCAAGCTGCTTTATCCAATACTTTTTGAATCGCAGCAACAGGGGCGATGGTGAACTCCGATGGATGTTGTGAATTGGTGGCATAAGCCACAATTTTCGCCAATGGTTGCAAACCTTTGCTTGCTGCATTTTCTGCAGATGTCAGGACTAAAGCCGAAGCGCCATCCGAAATTGAGCTGGCATTGGCTGCGGTAATTGTGCCATCTTTGGCAAAAGCTGGACGAAGGGTTGGGATTTTTTCAATATTGGCATTAAACGGTTGTTCGTCTTTATCGACAACCACGTCACCTTTACGTGTTGAAACATGTACAGGCACAATTTCATCGGCAAAATAGCCTTTATTTACGGCAGTTTGCGCACGTTTAAGAGAGCGAATCGCAAAATCATCCATTTGTTCACGGGTATAGCCTTTGCTATTGGCCATATCTTGTGCGAATGAGCCCATCAAACGACCTGTTTCAGCATCTTCAAGGCCGTCTAAGAACATGTGATCTTTCACATCACCATGTCCCATGCGGTAACCCGCACGTGCTTTGGTCAGAATATAAGGTGCATTACTCATCGACTCCATGCCACCTGCAACAATGATGGAAGCAGAACCTGCTTTAATTGCATCGGCAGCTTGCATGACAGCTTTCATGCCCGAACCACACAGTTTATTGATGGTCACTGCACCTGTTGAATCTGGTAAACCTGCTTGACGCATAGCTTGACGTGCAGGACCTTGTTTTAGGCCAGCAGGCAAAACACAGCCCATAATGACTTCTTCGATATCTGTGGGTTGCAGACCTGCGCGTTGAATTGCGGCTTGAATACTTGCTGCACCCAGCTCAGGTGCAGTCAGTGTGGCTAAACTGCCCTGAAAACCACCCATGGCAGTACGAGCGCCATTTACAATAACGATATCCGTCATTTTATTCTCCCAGTTTTTTATATGTGCTTTTGTCTAGATTTAATTCCAAGCAGGAATAGATCACTTCAGCAGTATAGGCAAAAAAAGATGAGAATAAAGTGACAATATAAAGATCATTTAGACTGCTCAGTTAACATCCATTGATGTCTTCAGCTCGAGTTTGCCCCATTTTACTAAGCACCAGTCGTTTGCTCGCGACGTGAGTAGAGCAGTAAAAGAAACTACCATTCGAGCCGATCGGCAAACCTTGTTGAGCATTGAAAGTCACACTAGGAATGTTTAAAGTTCCACGCCAATCCAGAGTTCCGTATTTAAGTGCAGTTTTTTCTGTATAAAGAATGTATTCACTGTCGTCAATTTGGCGGTTTCGATTACGATCCATAAAGATCAAAAAACCAGTATCCCAGTTTTGCTTACTACATTGAACAAAGTTTTGGGTAGGACAAATCACAACATTACTATGATGGGTGAAGGCATGGGAGCGTGCTATTTTCAGGCTGGACTGTAATGAATACTGAATTCGCTTGAGTTCTTGTTGTGCCATCAGCTGATGAAAATAGGGCAGGGCAACCATGATTAAAATCGCACTAATCGCTAACGTGACGATCAATTCAAACAGCGTGAAGCCATTTTTGCTTATATTCGACATAAGTCTATACCTGTTATTGTTATGTTTTTTTATGATTAATTTGAGTAATTTGTTGTTTTATAGCACTTTATGTGTTGTATAATAATTACTAAACAACTTTTCGTGAAAGTGTTAGAATAAACCGCAAGAAAGATAGGCTATTCGCACCAAATAATTGAGTAAAAATTTACCGAATTACAACGGAAATTGTAAGTAATTTTGTCAATAATTTACTTGATTAAAATTATCAAGCACTTGGAAAAGTAAAAAAGTGTTTGTATGATTCAAAGTGACTAGCTTAAAAATAATACTGGGGTATAAGAAAGCCTATCTCAGGGTAGTCGAAAATTTAGGCTTGAGCTTGAACAACAATTGTTATCTCTGGAGGATAAATCCATGAAAATGAGTCGTATTGCATTAGCAATGCTCGTAGCTGCTCCTTTAGCTGCTGCAAACGCGGGCGTAACTGTTACCCCATTAATGCTTGGTTATACTATGTTTGATACACAGCATAACAATGGTGGTAATGATGGTAGTTTAACAAGTGGCGCAGAACTTGATGATGACTTGTTCGTTGGTGCAGCACTTGGTGTTGAGCTTACTCCTTGGTTAGGTTTTGAAGCTGAATATAGCCAAATCAAAGGTGATGTGAGTAACGGTGGTGAATACAAGGGTCAAAATATCGCAGGTAACTTCTATGCGACTTCTGATCTAATCACTAAAAATTATGACAGCAAAATCAAGCCATACGTACTTTTAGGTGCTGGTCACTATAAATATGACGTAGAAGGTGCTAATGGTGTCGGTTATATCCGTGATGGTGAAGAAGGTACTTTAGGTAATGCAGGTGTGGGTGCGTTCTTCCGTTTGAACGATGCTTTATCTCTTCGTACTGAAGCACGTGGTACTTACCACTTTGATGAGCAATTCTGGAACTACACAGCTTTAGCTGGTCTTAACGTAGTTCTTGGTGGTCACTTGAAGCCAGCTGCTCCTGTAGTAGAAGTTGCCCCAGTTGAAACCGTTGCTCCAGTTCAACCAGCTCCACAAGAGTTGACTGAAGACCTGAACATGGAACTTCGTGTGTTCTTTGATACCAACAAATCAAACATCAAAGATCAGTACAAGCCAGAAATTGCTAAAGTTGCTGAGAAGTTAGTTGAATATCCAAACGCTACTGCTCGCATCGAAGGTCACACTGACAACACTGGTCCACGTGCATTGAACGAACGTTTATCTTTAGCTCGTGCGAACTCTGTTAAATCTTCACTTGTAAATGAATACAATGTAGATCCAGCTCGTTTGTCTACTCAAGGTTTCGCTTGGGATCAACCGATTGCTGACAACAACACTAAAGAAGGTCGTGCTATGAACCGTCGTGTATTCGCGACGATCACTGGCAGCCGTACAGTGACTGTTGAACAACAAGCTCAATAATTTGAGTTAAGTTGAAAAAACGACTCTTCGGAGTCGTTTTTTTATGCTTCTCTTTTATGAGGTGTCTGGATTAGAAAGTGCCTGAAATGATTTACATTCAATACGTTTAAAAAATATTGTAAAAGTATGATTATTAGAATAATGAGTAAATAAAGTAGAGGCTGATGGTGCTTAATATTTCGGTTTGTTGAATTGTAAACTAAGCCGAATTTTTATATCAAGTTTATCGTCAATTCATTTAAAAACTCCAAAGCGGTGCCCCAGATCAAATTTTGAAACAAGATATATGTACTGAATGTCTATCAGTCGATCAAGTCGTTGTTTAGCGATTATAAAATCAACATTGAGCAGTTTGTGGCGTGATCTCTCACCGTAATATTGATAACAAAATATGTTGTAAATCGAATTTGGTTTAAATTTACCCTAAAAAACAGCCAAATGTTGGCTGTTTTTTTGAACCTTAGCTTCTTAAATGAAGTGAATAGAAGAAGAACTTTTTTAGTCATGATCAGGGTGTAGTGGTTTCACATCCATATCCTGATATGCAATCAGTTTGGTTTTGTGTTTCCATTTATAGCCTAACCAAATGACCAAGAACAAAAGAATACCAATATAAGTCGATAAAACAGCGAGCCATTCACCTTCAAGCACTGCTTGGTAGTTTTGCCCTAATACAACAATCGCACATAAAATAAAGGCAAACCATGGCGCAAAAGGAAAGAATTTGGCGCGGTAATCTAAATCTTCAAGTTTGTAGCCTTGTGCCAAATAGCCTTTACGGAAGCGGTAATGCGATACAGCAATTCCGAGCCAAACGATAAAGCCACACATGCCTGACATATTCAGAAGCCAGTTAAATACTTGTTTTTCACCAATAAATGTTGTTAAAAAACATAGTGCAGCGATTGCTGTTGTGGCATACAGTGCATTCATTGGGACGCCACGAGCATCCAAGCGGGCAAAAGCTTTTGGTGCACTGCCTTTACGTGCCATATCAAATAGCATACGGGTCGATGAATACATGCCCGAGTTCCCTGCAGAAAGAATCGCAGTTAAAATCACCGCATTCATGACACTTGCAGCAAAGGCAAAGCCTGCTTGCTCATATAATAAAGTAAACGGAGAGAGCGCAATGTTATCGGTGGCGGCTGCTTGAAGTAAACGTGGGTCATCATAGGCGATTAAGGTGCCAATAATGAAAATACACACGATATAAAACAACAAAATACGCCAGAAGATTTGTTTGATTGCAATAGGAATGGTTTTCTTAGGATTTTTAGATTCACCCGCTGCAACGCCAACCATTTCAGTACCTTGAAATGAGAATCCTGCAATCATCGCCACACCAATTAAGGCAGATAGTCCACCTACAAATGGCGCTTCGCCTTTGCTCCAATTGGCAAATGTAGCAACATTAGGGTTGAGCATGATTTTGACAATCATAAAAATACCGATAATGATGAATGCTACAATTGCAAGGACTTTGACCAGCGAGAAGAAAAATTCTGATTCACCAAATCCTTTTACGGTTAATGCATTAATACCAAATACAACTGCTAGAAATAACGCACTCCAATAGAAACCAGGAATATCGGGAAACCAGAATTTCATAATAAATTGTACAGCCACCAATTCAAATGCCACGGTAATGGCCCAGTTGTACCAATAGTTCCAGCCTAGCGCAAAACCGAAACCACCTTCGACATATTTACTGCCATAGGTAAAGAACGCGCCTGAAGTTGGATTATGCGTTGCAAGTTCGCCTAGACTGGTCATCAAGAAATAAATCATCACACCAATGAGTGCATAGGCCAGTAATGCACCGCCTGGGCCTGCATTAGCGATGGTTGCACCCGAGGCAAGGAACAAACCTGTACCAATCGAGCCACCAATGGCAATCATGTTTAAATGACGTGCACCGAGCTTACGCTGTAACTGTCGATTGTTTTGAGTTTCGCTCATCATGCGTCCTTCGTATTTTTTTGTGTACTGGCGAACAGTACTTTAAAGCCTTGTTGATCTGCCTTGATTGTGCATTGACCGAAACTTTGTTCAATTAAGAGTGGATAATTCAAAAAGCGATTGGCCACAATCCAAAGTTCACCACCCGATTTCAGATGACGACGTGAAGTTTTACACAGGTTTTCACTGGCATCGTAATGTGTTTGAATGCCTTGGTGGAACGGGGGATTGCTCACGATGGCATGCAAAAATAGCGGTGCATCCTCAATGCCTGTCACAGCTTTAATTTCAAGCTGTTGTGGATTGAGCTGATTTTTTTCAAACGTCATTAGCGTTGACGCTAAAGCAAAGGCATCGACATCTAAAGCAAAAATACGATTTTCAGGGTTAAGTTTGGCTAAGTAAGCACTGATCACACCCGCGCCACAGCCAAAATCTGCAATTTTTCCAGCAGTAACCTGATTCAAATAAGGCAATAATACAGCCGTGCCAACATCCAAGTGTTTTTGGCTAAATACACCTGGCAAGGCACTAATTTGTAAATCACCTTTAGGTGTAGCAACTGTATAGTTTTTCGCCCAATCTGCTAAGGTTTTAGTTTGAACCTTGCAGTCTAAAATCAGCTGCCATAGTTGGCAGTGGCGGGCGCTATCTAGTTTGAGTGTTTTGCCATAAGGTTGTAATTGCTTTGCAGCCCGTTCAATTCCTGCTTTCTTTTCACCGACTAAAAATACGCTGCTGCCTTGTGGGAGTTGTGCGGCAATGGTGTGAATCAGGTAATTGAGCAGTTCCTTAGATTTCGGTACAAAAATAACAGCCTGATCAAATTCACCGACAGGCAATTCTGCACCAAAATGCACTTGCGCCTGTTGATTTTGAAAGTATTGATAGTCGTTAAAATTCCATGTCCAAACAGAAGCTTGGATTGAGTCACCCAATTCTGCGAGGAGTTGATCGGTCGGGGCATTGATCAGTAGAACGCGACCAGACAAATAGTCGTATTGTCTGAGTAAAACTTCGCTTTGGGGGTTCATGGTTCTCTCTCCAATAGAAAAACACTGTCTAAGTTCAGCTCAGACAGTGTTTTTTGGACATGCAATTACTTTTTAGTTTCAGGAAGCACAATATTTAAAATGAGTGCTGCAATACCGCCTGTTGCAACGCCTGAACTGAAAATATTACGGAATAATTCAGGTAAGTGTTCCAGAATTTGTGGCACTTGTGCAACACCTAAACCTAAGCCCAATGAAATTGCAATAATCAGCAAGGCACGACGATCTAAAGCGACACCTGAAAGAATATTGATTCCCGAAGCGGCAACGGCACCAAACATCACCATCACAGCACCACCTAGTACGGCTTGAGGCACAGCCTGAATCACACCTGCAACTGCAGGAAGTAAACCTAAAATGATGAGTAGGGCAGCAATCCAAATGCCGACATAACGGCTAGCAACACCTGTAAGTTGAATCACGCCATTATTTTGGGCAAATACCGAACTTGGAAAGGTGTTGAAAATCCCTGCCAAGAATGAGTTAGCGCCATTTACCAATACACCGCCTTTAATGCGTTGTATCCATTGTGGGCCATCGACAGGTTGATTGGAGAGTTTAGAGGTCGCGGTAATATCACCAATGGCTTCTAATGACGTCACCAAATAAATAAATGCCAATGGAATGAATAAGCTCCAAGAGAAATCCAGTCCAAAATGCATCGGAGTCGGAACTTGTACCAAAGGGGCATCTTTCAGACCTGAAAAGTCGAGATGACCCATCATGCCTGCCATTGCATAACCAATCACCAAGGCAATTAAAATGGCAGAGCTTTTAATCCACGTGATATTGATGCGGTTCAAAATAATAATAATCGCCAAGACCGTACACGACATAATCAGGTTGTCGGTATTTGCAAAGGTATTATTGCTCATGGCTTGATAGCCACCACCCATACTGATTAAACCTTCTTTAATTAAGGTTAAGCCAATCAGAAGTACCACAATGCCTGTGACCAGTGGGGTAATCAGCTTTTTGACCCACGGTAAAATTTGCGATACGCCCATTTCAATAAACGAACCCGCAATGACCACGCCAAAAATTGCCGCCATGACCGATTCAACAGGTGTGCCTGCGGCGACCATGGCAGAGCCAATACCAATAATTGGGCCAATAAAGTTAAAACTGGTGCCTTGCACAATGAGCAAACCTGCACCAAAAGGGCCGACTTTTTTACATTGTAAAAAGGTTGCAATACCTGAAATGACCAAAGACATTGACAAGATCATGTTGGTATCTTGTTTGGAAACGCCTAAAGCCAAGCAAATTAAGAGGCCTGGTGTGACAATCGGAACAATAATTGCCAGTAAATGCTGAAAAGCTGCTAAAAAAGCGATGAATGGTTTTGGACGGTCATTCAGACCATAGACCAAATCGAGCTGGTCTTTTGGGTGGGGAGAGTGGTTTAAATCAGACATGAGTCATAAAAAATTGCAAAAGTGGCGCTATTCTAATCGAGTTACACAGCTTTACAAAACCCAAAGCACGCCACTCATCAAAAAAAATTGTGTGTGTCAATAAAGTGTCACTATAAAACTTTAGTATTTTTCTGTATAATTTGCCCTCAAATTTATAGCGTATTGAATTTAAATGTCTGATATTAAAACTCTCCGCAACATCGCAATTATTGCGCACGTTGACCACGGAAAAACAACTCTTGTGGATAAACTTTTACAACAATCGGGCGCACTCGGTGAACGAGCGGGCGAGATTGAGCGTGTCATGGATTCAGGCGCTATTGAAAGTGAACGTGGTATTACCATTCTTGCAAAAAACACTGCAATCAAATGGTTAGACAAACGTACTGATACTGAATACCGCATTAACATTGTGGACACCCCGGGACACGCCGACTTCGGTGGCGAAGTTGAACGTGTAATGTCGATGGTGGATTGCGTACTTCTTTTGGTTGACTCACAAGAAGGCCCAATGCCACAAACACGTTTCGTAACGCAAAAAGCGTTCGCACGTGGTTTGAAGCCAATCGTGATCATCAATAAAGTAGACAAGCCAAACGCACGTCCAGACTGGGTTATTGATCAAGTATTTGACTTGTTTGATAACTTGGGTGCAACCGATGATCAATTAGACTTCCCAATCGTATATGCATCAGGCTTACGTGGTGTTGCTGGCCCTGCGCCAGACGAATTAGCGGAAGATATGACGCCGTTGTTCCAAACAATTGTAGATATCGTCGAGCCACCAGCAGTTGATGTTGATGGTCCATTCCAAATGCAAGTCTCTTCACTTGACTATAACAGCTTCGTAGGTGTTATTGGTGTTGGTCGTATTCAACGTGGTTCAGTGAAATTAAATACACCTGTAACCGTGATTGACCAAGAAGGTAAAACACGTAACGGTCGTATCTTAAAAATCATGGGTTACCATGGTTTAGAGCGTGTTGATGTTGAATCTGCTTCTGCAGGCGACATCGTATGTGTAACAGGTATGGACGAACTGCATATTTCTGACACGATTTGTGATCCGAAAAATGTAGAAGCTTTACCACCGCTTTCTGTAGACGAACCAACAGTATCGATGACATTCCAAGTGAATAACTCACCGTTTGCAGGTAAAGAAGGTAAATTCGTGACTTCACGTAACATCCGTGAACGTCTTGACCGTGAATTGATTCATAACGTTGCACTTCGTGTAGAAGATACTGACAGTCCAGACCGTTTCAAAGTATCTGGTCGTGGTGAACTTCACCTTTCAGTATTGATTGAAAACATGCGCCGTGAAGGTTTCGAAATGGGTGTATCTCGTCCGCAAGTCATCTTGAAAGAGATTGATGGCGAAATGCAAGAACCATACGAAAACGTAACTTTTGACGTAGAAGAACAGCACCAAGGCGCTGTGATGGAGCAAATGGGTAACCGTAAAGGTGAGATGACCAATATGGAAGTAGACGGTAAAGGCCGTATCCGTATTGAAGCCACTGTGCCTTCACGTGGTTTAATTGGTTTCCGTTCTGAATTCATGACCATGACTTCTGGTACGGGTATCATGACGTCAAGCTTCTCACACTATGGCCCAATGAAAGCAGGTCAAGTTGCCAAACGTCAAAACGGTGTGTTGATCTCTATGGTTCAAGGTACGTGCTTGGGTTATGCATTGTTCAGCTTGCAAGACCGTGGTCGTTTATTCGCCAAGCCTCAGTTAGAAGTTTACGAAGGTATGATCATTGGTATTAACTCTCGTTCAGATGATATGGTGGTTAACCCAACCAAAGCGAAACAGTTAACAAACGTACGTGCTTCTGGTACTGATGATGCGTTGACACTGGTACCTGCAATTGAATTCACGCTTGAACAAGCGCTTGAATTTATTGAAGATGATGAGCTGGTTGAAGTAACGCCAAAGTCAATTCGTATCCGTAAGCGTTACTTGACTGAAAACGAACGTAAACGTAACCGTTCTGGTAAATAAGTTTTAAAAATGATGTTGTCCTCATGCGGGGCAGCAAAATTTAAAAATGCCATCAATTTATTGATGGCATTTTTTGTTTAAAATTAGCAAACCAATATATAAAAGCAGATGATTTCCGAGTAAATTACGTGGAAATGAAGCTATAAAATTAATGTATACTTCGTCACATAAATTAAAGTCAAAAAAACTGGAGATTTAAATGAGTATTATTCAAGAGTTCCGCGAATTTGCGGTAAAAGGTAACATGATCGACTTGGCTGTCGGTGTGATTATTGGTGGGGCATTTGGTAAAATTGTTGACTCATTAGTGAAAGATATCATCATGCCATTGATTACTGTGATCACTGGCGGTGGTGTGGATTTCACACAAAAGTTCTTTGTTTTGGGCGATAACCCAAACAATTTACAGTCTTTAGATGAGTTAACCAAAGCAGGTGTAAATGTCCTGACCTATGGTAACTTCCTTACGATTTTAATTAACTTCATTATTTTGGCATGGGTGGTGTTCTTAATGGTGAAAATGATTAATCGTATGCGCCGTAAACAAGAAGAAGCAGCGCCAGAACCAGCAGCAACGCCAGAAGATATCGCGTTGCTACGTGAAATTCGTGATGAATTGAAAAAACGTCAATAATTTTTAATACGCAATCAAAACAAACGGCGCTTTATGCGCCGTTTGTTTGCACCCTATTCTCTAGGATGGAGAGGCGCTGAAGGCATAAAAATTACATCCGAAACTTTACTTCTACCAAATGAAAACCAAACTGACTTTTTACAGGTCCGTGTAGTACGCGTTCTGCTGCGGTAAACACTAATTTATCAATGACGGGTACCAATTGTCCTTTTTTGACCTCACCCAATTCCCCACCTTTTTTTCCTGAAGAGCAGGTCGAAAATTGTTTGGCAATTTTGGCAAAATCAGCACCTGATTGAATCCGCTTTTTCAGTTGTTCACAGGTTTCTTTATCTTTCACTAAAATATGACGCACAATAGCGGTTCTCATACTTTTTTACCTCGTTTGCTTGTTGCAGCTTTAGTCGAAGTGAGTACTTTTTTCAAAGGCTGACATTCAGGACAAAATACCGAGGCACGTTGGCCCAGTTTTAAATTTTCTAGTGTGGTTTCACAGTTCACACACATTTCACCTGCACGTCCATACGCCAACAAGGTTTGTTGGAAATAGCCATTTTCGCCCATCGCATTGCTGTAATCACGTAAGGTCGAACCGCCTAAATCAATCGCTTGTTTTAAAATGCGTTTGATTTCGAGCACTAGTTTTTCAATCTGTTTCAAACTGAGTGATGATGCAGGTTGTGCAGGGTGAATACCTAAATTAAACAGACTTTCCGTGGCATAAATATTGCCCACACCCACCACGACATGGTTATCCATAATTGCAACTTTGATGCCAACATTTTTGTTTTTGAGCTTCTGTGCAAGATAGTCGGGGTTAAAGGCATCACTCAACGGCTCAGGGCCAAGTGGATCTATCAGTTTGCGTTGAGAGCTTTCATTTAGCCATAAAATACAGCCAAAGCGACGTGGGTCGTGGTAGCGCAATTGTATATCTTCAAACTGAATAATCAAATGGTCGTGTTTGCGTAAATCTTCCTGCGCATCGCAAAGACGAAAACTGCCCGACATGCCTAAATGCCACAACATGCTGTCCTGTTCAAATTGCGCCAGAATGTATTTGGATCTGCGGGTCAATTGCAGTAATTTTTGTCCTGTGAGTTTATGTAGGTTTTCTGGAATGGGCCAGCGTAAATTGGCTTGACGTACTTCTACATTCAGGACTTTTTGATCAAGTAGCGGCAATAGACTAGTTTTGGTAGTTTCAACTTCTGGTAATTCTGGCATGGTACAAATTCAATCCGCTTTTAGAAATTAAGCAGGCAAGGACATACAGTAATGCGCTTAATATTGGGCATTATCCATAGAATACAAGCCATAGTGTGCTGTCGCAAAATTATTCTGTGTAAAACAAAAGCAGGCTTTGCAAAAACCATACAACACGTTATAAATAAATCATTTTTAAACATCTATTATAGAAAAACCATCTAAAACAGATGGCAGATTCTGAGTGATTACTTCTTTTTTATTTAATGATTCGCTTTTGGTGAATCGCACTGTATGAGGGCTTGCAGCGTGACATTACTTTTTCAGCCGATTCAATTTGGATCACTGCAACTTGCCAACAAAATTGTTATCGCCCCGATGTGTCAATATTCTGCCAATGAACAAGGTGAATTGAGCTATTGGCATGAGCAGCAATGGGCCAATTATGCCTTGTCGGGCGCAGGGATGTGTATTGTAGAAGCCACGGCAGTGCAGGCAGCAGGACGTATTAGTTATGCAGATTTAGGCTTATGGAATGACATGCAGCGTGCGCAGATGAAAGCACTATTGCATAAAGTCAAAAGTATATCGCCTATGCCATTTGCTGTGCAGTTGGCACATGCGGGTCGTAAAGCTTCAACCGATAAACCGTGGCAGGGCATAGGACAGTTTGCACCGAATGAAGAACATGGTTGGCAGACGGTATCGGCCAGTGAGTTGCCATTTCAATCGCACGAACATCCACCGCATGCTTTAACGCAAGATGAAATTCAACAGGTCATTGCAGACTTTGCCAGCGCCGCAGTACGAGCGGTGGATGCAGGTTTTGACTTAATCGAAATTCATGCCGCACATGGCTATTTATTGCATCAATTTATGTCGCCATTGTCTAATCACCGCCAAGATGAATATGGCGGCAGTTTGGAAAATCGGATTCGCCTTACATTGGAAGTATTTCAAGCGATTCAAAATGCTGTTCCACAAGGCTATCCAATTGGGGTGCGAATTTCTGCAACAGACTGGATGGATGATGCAGAGGGTTGGAATGTGGAATCTTCAGTAGGTTTGGCAAAAGCACTGGAGCATTTAGGTGCGGCTTATATTCACGTGTCGAGCGGTGGTTTGCATGTCGATCAAAAAATTGATTTACATGCGGGTTATCAAACACCATTTGCACATGCCATTAAGCAAGCTGTAAAAATTCCTGTAATTGCGGTGGGTTTGATTACCGAAGCGATGCAGGCAGAAGGTATTTTGCAATATGAACAGGCCGATGCAATTGCGATAGCACGTGCCATTTTATATGACCCACGTTGGCCATGGCATGCTGCGGCAGAATTGGGCGAAAAAATTGAAATTGCCCCGCAATATTTACGATGTCAGCCGCATGGGTTCCGTACTTTATTTGCGCCGTTTAAATCAACAGATACGGAAGTGGAATCCTAATATTTTATCTGCTTAAAATAAGTGAAACTTAAACTATTTTGCCGTGCTTTATTGGAGGATTCGGTGTAAGGTAAATCAGTAAAACCATGCAGAAATATGGGCAACACTGAAAAAGGATGTCAGGGTGTTACTGAGTATTTTATTTCCCATTTGCGCCGTCGTGCTTTTGGGATATTTCACCGTAAAAAGCCAGTTTATAGAATCTAATGCAATTCAGTTTCTAGGTCAATTTGTCATGAAAGTGGCGTTGCCTGCATTTCTATTGCAGGCATTGGCCAGTAAAAGTTTGTCAGAAATCTGGCATCCCGCTTATTTTTTAGGTTACGGTGGCGGTTCTATTCTGCTGTTTATCTTTGCCTTTTTACTGTATCGGCATTATTTTAATTCAAACTTAACCCATGCCAGTGTCTTGGCAATGGGTGCATCAATGTCAAATACAGGGTTTATTGGCACTGCTATTTTGACTTTGTTGATTGGCAGTCAATCGGCAATTTATTTGTCTTTAACTTTAATTGTCGAAAATTTAATTATTGTGGCATTGATGCTGATTTTGGCAGAACGAGGGCTACAATCTTCAGCGAAATCAGGTTGGCAGGTGTATGCCGAAACTGTGCAGCGCTTACTGAAAAATCCAGTAATTTTATCTATTTTATTGGGTATGCTGTGCGTATTGTTGAATTTCAAACTGCCGCAAGCTATTGCACAAGTGCTGGAAATGTTGGGCAAAACTGCTTCACCTTTGGCTTTATTTGTGATTGGTGGAAGTTTGGTCGGCATGCAAATCAAGTCGGTGAATTTGCAAAGTATTGTTTTGGTTGCATTCAAAGTATTGCTGATGCCACTCACGATTTTTGGAATTTTATGGGCATTAGATGTGAACCGAGAAATGCTATTTGTCGGGACTTTGCTTGCGGCTTTACCAATGCCAATTGCCTTTGGTATTTTCGGGCAGCACTATGGTTTACATGAAAAAGCCTTAGCCCCCTTGGTGTTGAGTACAGTTTTTGGTTTTGTGATGGTGGCGATTTTATTGACATAATCGGGTAAGTATTTTTGACATACTCCCACCACTTTCGTTTTCACTCAAGTGGGGGATTCTAAAAGCAAAGCTCTTAGGCGACTTCCTCACGGATTTCGCTTGCTTTCTGCTTCTTAGGGCGACCTTTACCGCATCCACCCTCCACAGACAAAACGGCATGTCCTGCCGACAATATATTACGAGATGCGTTTAAATCCGCATTCGCAACATAACCGCATCCAAGATGCTTACCCGACTGAAACGATTAGCAAGGAAGATATTTTCTACTATGTGTATGGTTTATTGCACAGTGAAGATTATCGTACTCGTTATGCAGACAACTTGACTAAAGAGTTACCACGTATCCCATGCGTGAAAAAAGCTGACGATTTCTGGGCTTTCTCTAAAGCAGGGCGTGATTTGGCACATTGGCATTTAAACTATGAAACGGTAGAGCCGTATAAAGCTAAATTGGACTTGGGTGGTAAATCATTGAAGCAATTAGAAGATAAAGACTTTTATGTGACCAAAATGAAATTCCCTAAAAAAGACCAAAAGGATACGGTGGTCTATAACAATTCTATTACCATCCGTGAAATACCGTTAGAGGCTTATGACTACGTGGTAAATGGTAAGTCTGCACTCGAATGGGTTATGGAGCGTCAAGGCGTTTCTACGCACAAAGACAGTGGCATTGTGAACGATGCGAATGATTGGGCAATTGAAACTATGGGTGATGCTAAATATCCATTGAATTTGTTTTTACGTGTGATAACGGTAAGTTTAGAAACAATGAATATTGTGAGAAGTTTACCGAAGTTGGATATTTAAGCAAAAAAGCCCTTTCTATTTGAAAGGTAAGCGTCTGATCTGACGTTCTGAAATATGAAGTAGCTGAGCAGCTTGGGATTGAGTTATGCGTTGATCACAGATTTCCTGCAAGACCGACACTCTCCGAAAATATCGAGACGATTCACGGTTGGTTACAGATAGTTTGGGTGTTATTTTTATCTCTATGCTTGATAGGCTTTATGAGCTTACCACAAATAATTTTTCATTCGGTCAGTCCTCGCTTTCATCCGACCAATTTTGACTCAACTCACTCACCAAACGACTCTCATCGCATTTAAAATCAATATAGTGATAGGTATTGGCAGGCAATAGCCAATCCTGCCCTGTCAGTGGACATTTTTGTTCCATATCTTCTGCCTGTGTCCAATCACGGTAATTCATTAGAAAATAATAGGTGGGTACACCTGTGCTTTGTTCAATGATACGGCACAATTCTCGACCTATTTTGCTATGCTCAGAATTGGGATTTTGCATTTGCTCTAAGGCAAAGGCTTCACTTACTGGTTGAGAACCAAGCCACAAACGATATAACGCTTCAGCCTGACGATACCATGACCACACATTATCATAACAAGGGTGATCAGGTTGGGTATATGGGATTTTATATAGAGGAATGCCTTGTAAGGTTACTCCATCTAGTAAAGGCGAACTCCAGCCCCAACGCAACATGTAAAATTCAGATTGCGTTGGTACGGCATAACGGGGAAGAGGATAGTCATGGTCTTCTCCGATATACAAGGTTTGAATGGGTTTACCTGCTAACTGTTCGATTTTATTGTGCATTTCTTGGGCATAGCTGTTCATATTTTTACGGTCAAGGGCATCCATTTCAGGACACACCACAGTCACGCGAGTAATATCATTTTGGCTAACAGCTAAATGATGGTTACGGGGTAATATTTGTCCGTTGCCTTCTAAATTTCCTAAATAACAAAATACATCATGGTCGTGGCTATCATCATCTTCAGCGATACCTGTATATTGGGGTATGATAATATCAAAGGCGTGCATTTTTATATCTCATGCTTAATTTATATTAAATATATTTGGGGATGTTGCTGTTGAAATTGGTTAAAGTGCTGTCTTGTAGTGTCAATTTAACCTATACCGTCAATGCCGTACACTCTAAATATTAATAATACTTAAACTACTTGATATTATAACTATAATTTTTCTTATCATATTTACCGAAATAAGGAACAGCTACATCCTTATGCACTGTATTATTACTATCAGTATATGTAATTACTATAGAGTCTTCGGTGTCAGAATATTTTATAGGATACTTAAATGATTGATTAGGAGATAAATTACCTATATTTTCTGATTTATTAGTGGTTTTATAAGTTAAATTAACCTTAGTTATATCTTCGGAGGTTTTGTTATTTATAATTAGCATCCCTTCTGATTCACTTTGACTGGAACAAGCCACAGTAATTAATGCACTTAAGCTAATTACATACAGTTTTCTTATTGAGATCTTCACGAGCCAAACCTTTAGTTATTTTATTTAATACAAAATAATTCTATGCAAGAAATGCCACTCTCAACTTCTTAAGCCTATTGGAATGGCTGTATTACAAGAATTGTAAGTTTAATATTGAAAGTCTAACCTTCGTAAAATAAATGATTTAGCGAAAAAAAGTTGAGAGTTAAGCATAAAATGGAATCTTATTTTTCACCAAAGGAATTAGAAGATGTTAAAGAACCATTAGTTATAACTTTCATTTTGAGACTACCCTAAATTCTGTGTAACTATCTAGTTTTCTAAAATACTTCTTAAATTTTGTCAAAATGGCTTTATTAGCTCGAAAAACTAACTTTCTATACACCATGAAGTACACCGCGACTACCTAAATAACTCAATATACCAATATCATTAGCCTACAGCCTAAGGTTCTAGTCCTCACTAGGGTACCGAAGCAGTGAAATTGGTTTGCCATAGGCATACTAATCAGAGTATGAAAAAGAAACTCCTCTCTCTGCAAATTCTTGATTGAAAACACTAAGAACCTTCATACTAAAAGTATAATAAATAAGTACTAGCCTTTCTATTATGGTGATGTCGTTCATATTCCAAGATATTCTCCGATCATCTAATAACCCCTCCCAACTAGGATCGTTTATTTTAGGTATAGATTGACTGCCGTAAGAAGGTATTTGATCAACTAAATGACGCATATCATCGAGTTTTTGATTTGATAGGGGTTACCCCAGAATTTGGAGAAAATAGTACGACAAGGAATTTTGTCGACTAATTAATTTATTAAAATCAAAGATTTATATTTTTATGCTTTGCCTGTCTGCTAGAGATTGGCAACATGCAATTTAATTGAAAGATTTTTAACGAAGTTCTTAAATAACAACTACATAGAAGTAAATAAATGTACTTACCGCCCTATAATTTCCGTTTTCTGTGCTGACCCCTATATTCGAGTATTTAGACGGGAACGAAGAAGACTATGATTTCTCAAGATAGCGAGAAAAACTGACTACCTAGAATAGTCTGTTATAGGCGGTTTTCTTATAACGGTCTGTTCTAGGTAGTCTATTAATAGGTCTAAGGGGCTTTTTAGGTGGTTCCGCTAGGGTATACTGAAAATAAACTTGTCCTGTACCTGATTCCAGTAAAACACTCTCGAGACTGTAAATAAAACTGTGTAAACGCTTAAACTATCGTTAAAAGTGTCATTCTAGGTATTCCATTAAATAGGTCATAGCTTATTTATGATTTCACAATCTTTATTTAATCGGCGAATTGATCTGATAAATTTTTTCGGGTCATCAATTCGTAGTGGTTTTTCATGACCATCACGTAAAATTATATACTCGTCTAATTTTTCATAATGCACAGCAGCAACTGGTACGCCTTTATTTTTTTTGTTGAACTCATGATTGTTGCCAGGTACTAGTTCCGCATAGGTAAAAATAATCTTATCCGCAATACGAATATAGCTGGCGCTTGTTTTTGACATTCTTGACATATAAAAACCTCCATAGGTGTGAAATTAATCTACAACTAATTTACAACTATTTCAAGGCTTTTTAATTCACCATTAAAACCAATAAAACAGCTATTAATAAATTTAATTTTAGTTGTACTATTAGTTGTAAAAATAGGTTTATAATTAATGATAATTAAAACATAAATTGAGTAATTATATGACTAATCGCTTTAAAGCAGCCAGACAAAATACAGAATTCACTCATAATGATGTGAACTCTGATGTTAAAGAAAATATTGAACAGCCTTCTAAAATCAATATTGTTACTCGTAATCAAAGTGTAATTACTATCGAGAAAAATACGCTCCCTGTTGCTAAACGAGTTCGAACAAAACATGGCAGAAATCTTACAACCCCTCTTTTTGTCGAAGAACTTACCGCAATCGAAGAAGCAGTAAAAAAGTTAGGGCAAGAACAAGATATTTCAATTGCTACTTTTATTAGACAAACAATTTTAGATCAATGTAAAAAAGTTCTAGGTAAAGAAGGTTTTAATGAAATTATGGCAAATCAACTTAATTCAGTTAAGCCTAAAAAAGAAAAAGAATAAGTCTATATTTAGGTCTAAAAATACAACTAATATTAAGGCTAATTATAAATGTATCTGGAGTAATATAATGGCGAAAATTATATGTGTAGCAAATAGAAAAGGTGGAGTTGGAAAAACTACACTTGCGACAAATTTAGCAGTTGCATTAAATAATAAAGGTAAAAGCATTCTGATTGATGCTGATGAGCAACAATCAGCATCTAAATGGGCTAAACAGCGCAATGATATAGAATGCATTAGTGTTCATTCAGAACTACTCACCAAACTAGAAGAAATCGATAGTAAATATGATTACATTCTTATTGATGTAGCAGGTCGAGACTCTACAATTTTTCGTGAAGCACTCTTAGTTGCAAATACACTAATAGTTCCAACTCAACCATCATTATTAGATTTAGATGTTCTTGAATACATGCAAGATAAGATTGCAACAGCAAGGAAAATGAATAGTGATTTAGATGCTTATGTTCTTATTAATCGTGCATCACCACGATCGAATGAACTACCAGATGCAATTGATTTCATCAAAGACTTTGATCAATTTAAACTGTTAAAAACAGTTCTATTTGAAAGAAAGCAATTCAGAGATGCAATTATTGAAAGTAAATCAGTTACTGAGATGAATAGCTCAAAAGCTAAAGATGAATTAAATAAACTAATTATAGAAATTCTATAAAGTAAAACTAGAAAATAAGAAAGAGTGCACATGCACTCTTTCTTATTGTGTAGAAAAAAATAAAAAGCAAATAATTCATAGAGTTTTCTACTAGAAATTAAAAAATTTTTCTACTCAGTATATAAAAACTATTTATTCATAATAAATAATTGATTTTTTTAAAAAAAACCATTCAAAAAATGAAGCATAACCGCATCCGACACACTCAAATTTAGCTTGAGTTTGTCGGTTTTCTTTTGCTACATGACCACATTCACAGCAGGTTTGACTTGTGTACTTCGGATCAACTTTTACAAGTAATCCACCTCGCCA
>NZ_VPBQ01000016.1:0-50070 GCF_013418635.1 Acinetobacter sp. YH12131 | reverse complement strand
CATAATTCCAGACAAAATTTACTTCGGATGCTAACTGATTTAGCACCTTGCAATGTTTGTCTTTTATGCGTAATTTGAGTGTCTTCATCCAATTATTTTAACAGTATTTTTCTTAATAGTGACTATATTACAAGTATTTAAAACGACATTTCGTGTCGTTTATATGGTTTACTCCAATCGCTTATATCCTCGTGCTGAACCACGAGGTTATTCGCTCCAGTGGATAAAAATAAAGATTTTCTATCTGTACAATCTCGTTAGAATACTCACAGCTTATCTTAGAGAATTGTCATGTCTAAACCACAGCAAAAGCAAAAAAACTCAGCCTTGGCAGAATTGATAGAAGAACAAAAACTGCTCTGTGAAGAATTTGGTTCAGCCTATATTGCAGTGAGTGGCGATGATGTTGTCGCAGTTGCAGTCCAGACCTTAAATAAAGACCCAATTGTGGGCTTGCGTAAAGCGCCAGAAGGTGAAGAAAAAGTCGCGTGGTACATTTATGGCGGTGAATTGGGTGAAGATGAAGTGAACTTTGAAACCATGCCTGTACGCGAGCTACAAGATATTTTGCCCGATGTGCTTCCATACTTGGCTTTAGAACAAGGCTACCGCTTTATGATTGATGCTGATGACTATGAAGATGTCTGGAAAGAAGGCGATGAGTCTTAAGCCTATGCGCATGTCGAACATGGCAAAAATATCGGTGAGCATTATGCTTGGACTGCAAAGTCTGAGCGTAATGGCACAAGGTATTCAAGCGCAGCAGTTGGCACTTGAAGCATCATCTACACCTATTACAATTCCACATACAGCCAATGGGTTGACCCAAACACAATATCAAGATTTGTTAAATCAATACACGCAAATTGTGAATGACAGCAAAAAAATATTGGATGATCCTACGAGCCAAGCAACGGCAGAACAACAAAAACAGGCATTTTGTGCACGCTATCACGCCTATAAAAATATTGCTGAAATTTCCGAGTACAATCCAAACTTGTATCCTGCACCTGTGATGTTAATGGTGGCAAAGCGTTATTTAGAACAGCAGCACAACAGTTTCACGGCTTCAGGTATGACTGAACAAGTTTTTTGTGCAGGAGCTACATCTAAATAGTGTGATCTGCCTTATAAGTGAATAGCAAATTTAAAGATTGAAGATGCAGGCGTATAAAACCCCAAAAACTGGGGATTCCTTTTAAGCAGATTGTGAAGTCATACTTCATTTTTTATCAATTTTCATGCAAAACTAACTTTGCAAAGACTGTAGAATCTTTTAACTTGCAGGTAGTGAACTGAGGGATAGGCGACATAGATGAAATGGGATGAAATTGGTGAGCAGCCTTGTTCGATTGCACGAACCTTGTCGGTGATTGGTGACCGTTGGACGATGCTGATTATTCGTAATGCCTTTATGGGCATGCGTCGCTTTGATGATTTTCAACAACATTTGGGCGTAACGCGGCATGTATTGTCAGATCGTTTAAAGCGTTTGGTGGAACATGAAATTTTAGTCAAAGTGCCTTATGTAGAGCGCCAAGAACGTTTTGAATATAAATTGACAGAGAAGGGCTTGGAGCTTTATCCCTTAATGCTGTCTATGGCAAATTGGGCAGATAAATGGATGGATCAAGGTTTAGGTAAGCCTGTGGAATACATCCATAAAAATTGTGCTAAGACGTTTCAACCTGTCGTGGTATGTTCGGAATGTGGTGAAGAACTGCATGCCAAGCAAGTAAAACCACATTTTACCCCAGTGTATTATCAGTACATCCAAGCACAGCAGAATTTAAAACAAGCCTAAATCAGTGCTGTATTAATCAGCAACAGTTTGTCTATAAGCAGTTGGCTGGTTTGGGAATACCCGCTAAACGACTTAAATGCCGTGCCACCAAACCTGTATTAAATTTTTCCTGCAAAACAGCATTGTTAATCTCTTGACTTACAGTTTTCATTAAAAATTTGATTAAAGGACGAGTTGCAGGTGAGTGTCCAAATTGCTGATAAAATTGGCGTACAGCATGCAAAACTTCAAAATGCCAAGCTGTGAGTTCAAGCTCTAAACTTTGTGCCAGTTCTTGCGCCACTTGCTCATTCCAGACAGTGTAATCCAGTAAATGCCCATCTTGATCTAATTCTAGTGCCATCTCTTGTTTCATTCACCCTTAAAAATACTTTGCATTGGCTTCATATCATTACGGCTTGTTATTTAAAGCTGATACAGCGCTGATGTGCTAAACACAGCGCTGCAAAAGCTGCATAATCAATCGGCTGTACGTTTTTTGCCAAATGACCATTCAATATTTCTGCATCATTTTCCAGTACATATATTTTGTCTAGCTGGGCGCAGAGTGGATGTTGCTGGTGCAATACCGCATCACCCATAAGTACAACGCTATCTTGCGGAGCGTACAGGGCATTTAGCTCTGCTAAAATTGTTGCGGTGCTATCAAAGCTCGCTTGGATTAAATATAAATTTGCGTCAGACATGTTTTTCTCTTTAGATGTTTAGATATGGTCAAATGATCAATCAGATTGTTAAACCACCGATCAGCCTACCAATATAAAACTCGATCAAAGGTTTGAATCAGCTCCCGATTCAGTTCCACCCATTCAATCTCATGTACCGTATTTTTGATAAACGGCGAGTTAGCATGTTTATTTTCAATCAAAATTGGGCTGAGGTCATAAAACTCAAAGCTATCAACCAAGTTGGATGCCACTTTAAAGGCATGTTTTAGTGAATCAAAAGCCAGTTCTGACTGTAATAGGCTTAATGCCGCATCTTGTAATAATACTTTGACTTCACAACCAAAAGTTGCCAGTACCATTGTTGCAGACAAGCTTTCATGCACTTGTAAGCTGTTTAAATTGGCCTGACGTAAAACCACGAGTACAGTTTTCACACAATTTACCTTTTAAATGCAACAGATTTACAAAATGAATCGCTTAAAATTGAATCAGGCGTTCTGTGCTTTGCACTGCATCGGCCAGTTCGCCCAAGCCAACCAATTCAAAGCCTGCGGCTAAATTGTGTTGGCTCAGTTGATGGCGTTTGGCATTGTCTGCATCGCTAATACCACGTGCCAGTGCGGCACTTACACATACGGGTAAACGAATAGACAATTTTTGCCATTCTGTTTTGAGGTTGCGTTGATCATCGGGTACCCATTGCAACTCATTCGCTACAGCAACGCCATCTTGATAAAAAAACACACGAAAAGCCTCATTTTTCTGTTGTAAGGCTTGAGCAAGACCGAGTGCATGCCATGCATGAATAGAGGTTGGTGCGGAGGTTATTAGTAATAAGGTGCTCATCAAAATTCACTAATGCAATGTGCCAAGGCGCATTCAGACTTTATAAAAAAAGGTAGTATAAATGATTTTAGTGACTGGTGGTTTAGGCTTTATAGGCTCACACATTGCATTAAGCCTAATGGCTCAAGGGCAAGAGGTCATTATTGTAGATAATTTATCCAATGCAAGTATGCAGACTTTAGAGCGACTTGAATATATTGCAGGGCGTTATGTGCCTTTTGCCAAACTGGATGTAAGAAATACGCCTGCGCTGAACAAAGTTTTTGAACAATATTCGATTATTGCGGTGGTGCATTGTGCAGGGTTTAAATCTTTAGAAGAATCGGTGCTTAAACCACTGGAATATTATAACGATAACGTCAGTTGTATTATGAGTTTATTGCGTTCCATGCAACGTACAGGTGTGCGTCGTTTAGTGCATCTTTCAAGTATAGCGGTCTATGGCAAGTCAGGATTGAATCTGGAAGAAAGCCAGAGTTTTAATTACACCTATGCCAATCCGTATGTGAAATCTCAGCAGATGGTTGAAGAAATCATCCAAGATACTTTTAGAACCGATAATGAATGGAATATTGCTATTTTGCGCTTGAGTAATATAGCAGGTGCATTTGAACACGGCATTTTAGGTGAAGTCGTTGCTCCGTTACCTAAAAATATTATTCCTTTGGCGATGCAAGTCGCAGTACAGCAGCGTGAAGCGATTGAATTACGTCAGCAAGCTAATACTGCAGATCAAACTGTAGAACGTAGCTTTGTGCACGTACTCGATGCCTGTGATGCTGTGATTGCAAGCCTGCATTGGTTATTTGAGCAAACGCATAGCTGTGAAGCTTTTAATATTGCGGGAGAAGTGGTTTCAATTCAACAATTACTTGCACGTATTAGTGAAGTCACTGACACTGAAATTGCTACAGTTCCTGCAATTCATTATGAATATCCTGAGTTAGATCAGTTAGGTGCAGTCGTAGATAAGGCACAACAATATTTACACTGGCAGCCAAAACGTAGTCTGGAAAAAATGCTAGAGGATGAATGGTGTTTTTATCAAAATACGCTTAAGCATTAAAAGTAAGCGCTATAAAATTCGTTGAGATGCGATTCACGAAGCCTCATAGCTGAAACAGATACAATGCAACGGAATTATTGATAATAATTATCATTTACTAGGCTGTCTGTTTTTTATAAGATCGAGATAAGAGCACATGACATCATTGAAATCACGAAGGAATGAGGCTGAACATGCAAACACGTATTGAACATGACACCATGGGTGAGGTTGAAGTTCCGAATGACGCGCTTTGGGGCGCACAAACTCAGCGCAGCTTACAAAATTTTAAAATCGGCAATGAGCGTTTACCACGCGCCATGATTCGCGCTATGGGTTTGGTTAAAAAAGCTGCGGCAATAACCAATGCAAACTTAGGGCAAATCCCTCAAGAGTTGGCGCAGTACATTGTCGGTGCAGCAGATGAAGTCATTGCAGGGCAGTGGGACAGTCAATTTCCTTTGGTGGTGTGGCAAACAGGTTCGGGTACGCAAAGTAACATGAACTGTAATGAAGTGATTGCCAATATCGCCAATCAAAAACTGGGGAATCCTTTAGGTGCACAAAAGCCTGTACATCCGAATGATCATGTCAACCGCGCCCAATCGACCAATGATTCTTTTCCAACTGCAATTCATGTGGCAGCGAGTTTGCAAATTAATGAACTGCTCATTCCTGCAGTAAAGGGTTTGCGTGATACGTTGCATGCCAAAAGTGAAGAATTTTCTGAAATTGTCAAAATTGGACGTACACATTTACAAGATGCAACGCCATTAACTTTAGGGCAGGAATTTAGTGGCTATGTATCTCAATTAGATCATAGTTTAAAGCGTTTGGAACAGGCTTTAACAGGCTTGTATGAGTTGCCGCTTGGTGGTACAGCAGTCGGTACAGGCTTAAATGCACATCCTGATTATGCGGTACAGGCAGCGGAGCAATTGGCACAGCTTACAGGCTTAGCTTTTGTGACTGCACCAAATAAGTTTGAGGCTTTGGCAGGGCGTGATGCTGCAGTATTTGCTTCGGGTGCATTAAAAACTTTGGCGGTGAGTTTAAATAAAATTGCCAATGATATTCGCTGGTTAGCCAGTGGCCCGCGTTGTGGTTTTGGTGAGTTGCGTATTCCAGAAAATGAACCTGGTTCAAGTATTATGCCGGGTAAGGTTAATCCAACACAAAGCGAAGCGATGACCATGGTAGTTGCACAGGTATTGGGCAATGACACCACGATTAACGTGGCAGGTGCATCGGGCAATTTTGAGCTGAATGTATTTATGCCAGTGATCGCATATAACTTATTGCAATCTATTCAACTCTTGGGTGATGCCTGCAATAGCTTTAATGAGCATTGTGCCGTTGGCATTCAAGCAAACCGTGAAAAAATAGATCACTTTTTGCATGATTCACTCATGTTAGTGACCGCTTTGAATCCTGTAATTGGTTATGAGAATGCAGCGAAGGTGGCTAAAACAGCTTATAAGGAAAATAAAACCTTAAAGCAAGTTGCAGTAGAGCTGAATTTGGTCACAGCAGAGCAGTTTGATGAAGTGGTACGTCCTGAACAAATGATTGCACCGAATACCAAGTAATCAGTTTTAAACAAATTCAAGGTCTGTGTTTGTCTGCACATGATGCGAGGTAGACACAGACTTTGTTTATGAAAATCAGGGAAAATTTTGGGCATCCTTCCTTATTAAAATTATGTTGTGTATAATTACACAATGAACAGCAAAGACATTATTAAGCGTCTTGAGCAGGAAGGCTGGTACAAAGTGGGTGGTAAAGGCGACCATGAAAAGTATAAGCATCCTGAAAAGCCTGGGCATGTTGTGGTACCACATCCACGTAAAGATATGCCAATAGGAACTCTACGCAATATATATAAACAGGCTGGTTGGGAGTGGAGGTAAAAATGTTATATCCAGTATATGTTCACAAAGATGAAGATAGCGCATACGGTTTAACCTTTCCTGACTTTGATGGATGCTTTAGCGCAGCAGATGAGATGCAAGATATTCAGCGCATGGCACAGGAAGCGGTTGAAGTTCACTTTGATGGTGAAGATATTCCGTTACCAGAACCATCAAGCCCAGAGCAATGGTTAGGTGATGAGCGATTTGAGGGGGGGTTTTGGTTGTTAGTTGATATTGATACAACAAAAGTAAATACAAAGTCTATTCGTATTAATATCAGCATGCCAGAAGCTTTAGTGAAACGTATTGATGCTGTTGCAAAAAAACAACATTTAAGCCGTTCGGCATTCTTAGCTAAAAGCGCGGAAATGGCGTTGCATTAATCAAGTAAAATATACTAAACCCAGCCTAAATGCTGGGTTTTCTATTGCACCTAATTTGAATGTAGAGGGGTAATTCATCCTAATACGATTTTAAATTTATGTGTTGGTGTAAAGACATAATTTGCATAACGGCAGAATAGGCTGCTACAAGGTGCTATCTAAATGTAATAGTTCAAAACCCGTCATTTAGTCGCATTAACCACTTTTAGAAGCTTTCTTTTATGTCCGTTCCTTATTCAACTTACATTGATTAAGCTGCCATAATTGCTAGAATACGCAATACTTCAAAATACTGTTTTGCTAAAGTTTTGCATTTATTTTGCAAAATTTAATTTTTATATAAGCAACTCAATATCTTAACTACGGAAATTTTCAATGCTCTCAATTTATTTAACAGATGTTCAGCAACACGTGCAATTTAAAGATTACCCGGGTGAGCAGCCTGTTAAATTTATCTTGAATTTTAAAAAGATTTTTCCAAGTGTAATGGAGCTTTTACTACCTGTATTGCCTGAAAATGAAAATCTGGAAGAAATGACGTGGGAATCAACCACTGCAGATTTAGAGTTATTTAAATTGCTGCTCAGTGGGTGGGGCGTGATTGAATTACGTTTAAATGCGCTCAGTCAGTTCAAGGGCAAGACATTTGCAGATCAGTTAGTGAAACAAGCCCAACAAAAACGTAAAGATTTCGCCAAAGCACAACAACAATTACAAACTGTGGAGCTAGATTACTTATTTATGCATGAAACACATGCCTTAATTGATGCTGAATTGGTAGAAGTAGGTGAAAAGTTCTATTTGCCAATTTTGCGTGATTTATGGAAAGGCAAAGTATCTACAAAAGTATTGGAAGCGAAGTTTTAAGAACAAACCCATATTAAAAAGCTGTCTCGGCGGCTTTTATTTTTTATAGAATCATACAAGACGATTAGCAACCACTTGCAAATTCAAGATTAATTCAAAATAGCCTAAGCAAAGATTTTAGAAATTTCCTCTCTTAAGAAATAATGCCTTGAATTTTCCTGTAAATCTTTATGCCAATACATCCCCATATTAATTACAGGCAAGTCTACAGGCACATCAAAAATATTCAATTTTTGGCTCATATTCAAATGCTTTAAAATCATTTTAGGAATAGTTAGTATGGCTTGAGGATGCTGCTGTAAAATCTGTAACGCCGTAGAATAGTGCTGACAACGTAAAAAAACCTGCCGTGATAATTGCTTTTGATGCAAATAAATATCTTCTAGCAACATACCTGTACGCCGTGATGAAACCCCAATATGTGCAGAAGATAAATAAAGTGCAGTATTCATTTCTTGTTGTGAACTACAGACCACAAATTGGTCTTGAACTAAGGATTGAAACTGAATTTTATCGCCAAAGTTTTGTTCTAAATCAATTACAAAATCAATTTGTTGTGTTGCTAAATCTGCCAAAACCGTTTTGCGGTCTAATTTGTGGCTCAGAAATTGAATATCCAAGTTCAACTTTTGAAAATGTGCCACCAATTTAGGAAAAATAATCGGTTCAATTTCATCATGGATAGCAATTTTGAGCGATTGCAACATATTCGGCTCAAATTGCTGTTTCTGTATTGCAATACTTTGAATCGCCAACAAGGCATTTTTAATAGTCGGATAAATTTGCTCGGCAAAAGGCGTAGGCAGCATTTTATTGCCACTTCGCACCAGTAAATCATCTTGTAAATGTTGTCTTAAACGCTGCAAAGCATGACTGGCGGCAGATTGGCTAATACACAAAATTTGTGCAGCTTTGGAAATACTGCGCTGCTCATAAATTGCAACAAACATCGGGTATAAATTGATGTCTAAACGATGAAAAACGGTAAGATCAACTTTTGCATTGTTATGAACATGATTCATAGTGTTTTATTGAATTAAATCATTTTGTTCATATTACTTTTCAAGTTAAGGTGTTGTAAAGCAATGAATACAATATTTTAAGGGATTTGAACCATGTTTGAGCTATCTGCACGCGCCAAAGACTATATAGAACGTACCAAAGCCTTTATTGCCAAAGAAATTGAGCCGATTGAAGCTGAATTCTGGGCAGAAGTTCACGAATTAAATCAGGGTGGTGACTGGACTAAATGGCAATGGCCAGCACAATTAGAACAATTAAAAGCCAAAGCCAAAGCTGCAGGTTTATGGAATATGTTTTTACCTTGTCCAGAATTAGGACAAGGTTTGTCGGTACAAGAATATGCACACATTGCAGAGTTGAGTGGACGCAGTTTGATTGCGCCAACCGTATTTAACTGTAATGCACCCGACAGCGGCAACATGGAAGTTTTATGGCGCTATGGTTCTGAAGCACAAAAGGCAGAATGGCTGACACCGCTGCTTGAAGGTAAAATTCGTTCTGTGTTTTGTATGACTGAACCTGCAGTGGCTTCAAGTGATGCGACCAATATGCAGGCAACAGCAGTCGTAGACGGCGATGAAATTGTCTTGAATGGTCGTAAATGGTGGTCTTCAGGTTTGGGCGATCCAAATGCCAAAATTATTATTTTTATGGCGCATACACCCGATGAAACCAAAGACCGTCATCATCAACACTCTATGGTTTTAGTCCCTGTGGATACTGCGGGCGTTAAAATTCAACGCATGTTACCTGTATTTGGTGATTACGACGCGCCACACGGTCATGGCGAAGTCAGTTTTGATAACGTGCGTGTGCCTGTTGCCAACTTTATTGGCGGTGCAGGACAAGGTTTTGAAATTGCACAAGGTCGTTTAGGTCCGGGGCGTATTCACCATTGTATGCGTTGTATTGGTGCAGCCGAAAAATCTTTGGAGTTGATGATTGACCGTGGCATGAGTCGTACCGCATTTGGCAAGGAAATTCTGAAACTCGGTGGCAATTTGGAGCGTGTAGCGGAAGCACGTGTGGCGATTGACCAAGCACGTTTATTAACTCTCTATGCAGCCTATAAAATGGATACTTTAGGCAATATGGCAGCACTTACCGAAATTTCTGCCATTAAAGTGGTTGCACCAAGTGTCTTGGAAAAAGTAGTTGATATGGCGATGCAGATTCATGGTGGTGCAGGCGTATCTAGAGATACACCGTTGACAGGTTTCTTTGCCCAAGCGCGTAGTTTACGTCTTGCCGATGGACCAGACGAAGTACACAAAGGCATGATTGCCAAACTTGAGTTGGCTAAACGTGGTTATCGTAGCAGCCGCAAAAAATAAGTCAGTTGCGAATTTTTTATTGTGTCGCTTGGTAGTGTATTCGGCAATATTTCTGATATTGCCGAAACATCTCAAGAGAACACAGAAAATCTATGTTAGATTAAAAAAATTGGAAAATTAGGGAAAAATAATGTCAGTTATTGATGTAGGCGGCACAGTACGCGAAGGCGAAGAACTCGATATTCAGGCAGTGACAGCATGGTTAAAACAACAAAATGTCGATGTCGTAGAACCTGTAGAAGTCACACAATATTCAGGCGGTGCATCGAACTGGACATATCGCCTTAAGTACAGCAATGCTGATTTAATTTTGCGTCGTCCGCCCAAAGGTACTAAAGCTAAATCTGCACATGACATGGCGCGTGAATATCATGTGCAAAAGAATTTAGCTCCGTTTTATCCTGTGTTACCTGAAATGGTGGCGTTGTGTCAGGATGAAGCTGTAATTGGCTGCGATTTTTACGTGATGCAACGTATTGAAGGCATTATCCCACGTGCAAAATTGCCACCAGAGCTTGATTTTAGCGAAACTCAAGTACATGAACTTTGTGTAAATGTCATTGATAAACTGATTGAGCTGCATCAAGTACCTTATGCAGGAACTGAGCTAGAAAAATTAGGGAAAGGTGATGGTTATTGCCGACGTCAGGTAGAAGGTTGGGATGCACGCTATGCCAAAGCACATACCATCAACGTGCCATCTTTTAAATATGTGCGTAAATGGTTGTTAGACCATATTCCTGCAGATTCAAAAACCTGCATTATTCATAACGACTGGCGTTTTGATAATGTGATTTTAGACCTGAAACATCCGACTCAAGTGATTGGCGTTTTGGACTGGGAAATGGCAACACTGGGCGATCCACTCATGGATTTAGGCTCGGCTTTGGCATATTGGGTTGAAGATACCGATAATCAAATTTTTAAAGCCACCCGTCGTCAACCAACGCACTTAAAAGGCATGTTCACACGTCAGCAAGTGGTGGACTATTATTTGCAAAAAACAGGCTTGAGCACCGATAACTGGACATTCTATGAAGTGTTTGGAATTTTCCGTTTAGCGGTGATCGCCCAGCAAATTTATTATCGTTATTTCCACAAGCAAACCAATAATCCTGCATTTAAGGATTTCTGGATTGTCATTCATGCTTTGCATATTCGTGCCTTAAAGTTAATTGGTTTACAAAAACTGGAAGCAAATGAACTAGCACAAAAATATATCGCCAAATTTAAGGAATTGATGCCGAAATGACCACCATTTATTTAATTCGTCATGGGCAAGCATCTTTTGGGGCAGAAAGTTATGATCAACTTTCGCCTAATGGTGAGTTACAAGCCAAATTGCTCGGACGTTATTTTGATCGCATTTTAAAAGAAGCACCCTATGTGGTGGCTGGTTCAATGCAGCGCCATCAGCAAACTGCACAACTGGCTTTGGCAGAATGTTTTCCTGAGGTCGAAATTCATACCGACAGTGCATGGAACGAGTTTAATCATCAACAGGTTTTCGCGCAGTATGAACCGCGTTTTAATCAACCTGAATTGATGAAAGAAGATGTCGCCAAAGAGGTCAATCCTCGTGCATATTTGGCAAAAATTTTTGAAGGTGCGATAGAACGCTGGACGGGCGGTGAATATCACCATGAATATGAAGAATCTTGGCCGCATTTTAAACAGCGTGTCGAAGATGCATTGCAGCATTTATGTGATGACTTAGCCCAAAAACAACCACGATATGCTGTGGTATTTACTTCTGGTGGTGTGATTTCTGTAGCTGCAGGTAAAATTTTAGGCTTAACGCCCAATAAAACCTTTGCATTGAACTGGGCAATTACTAACTCAAGTATCACCACTTTACGTTTGGTCGGCAGTGAACCACAACTGTTAAGCTTGAATGAACATCATTTTATTAAAGCTGAAAACTCAAATTTATTGACTTGGATTTAAGGATCAAACCATGACAAAAACAATTCTAATTACAGGTGCAAGTTCAGGTATTGGTGCGGGTATGGCACGTGAATTTGCTCAAATGGGTTATAACCTTGCAATTTGCGCCCGACGTTTAGAGCGTTTGGAAACGCTGAAACAAGAACTGGAAAGCCAGTTTGGTATTCGTGTTATTGCAAAAACGCTGGATGTCACCAATTATGATCAGGTGTTTCAGGTGTTTCGTGAATTTAAACAAGATTTTGGACAAATTGACCGCATTATTGTCAATGCAGGCGTGGGCGAAGGACGTCGCATTGGTAAAGGTAATTTTGCCATCAACAAAGCCACAGTAGAAACCAACTTTATTTCAGCTTTGGCGCAGTGTGAAGCCGCGGTTGAAATTTTCCGTGAGCAAAACTCAGGGCATTTGGTGATGATTTCATCTATGAGTGCCATTCGTGGTATGCCAAAACATCTTACTGCTTACGGTGCAAGTAAAGCTGCAGTAGCACATTTAGCAGAAGGAATTCGTGCAGAATTAATTGATACACCTATTCAAGTTACGACTATTTTCCCTGGTTATATTCGTACCGAAATCAACGAAGGTGCAAAAAAACTGCCTTTTGAAGTTGATGAAAAAACAGGTTCACGCTTACTTGCTGCAGAAATTGAAAAAGCGCCAATTAAAGCCTATGTACCTAAATGGCCATGGTTGCCATTGGGCTTAGCTATGAAAGTTTTACCATTAAAATTGGTCAATAAACTCGGCTAAATAGCAGCGATATCATAGTATTTGAATAGCATCCTGAAATTTAAAGCTGATGATGAATGCAATCACTTTAAATGACACGATGCTATTTTTATATTTGAGTCTCTACTTTTGTTTGGGTTTAAAATTTGTATTTTCGGTTTTCGTATTTAAGAGTGAAATGTGATGTGGCTTAGAACAGCAACCCTTGCCTTAATTCCCGCTTTGGTGATTCAGGGAAGTCGTGTTAAAAAGAACACGATCCGATTGCCTGAAGCCGAAGGCGCACGAGAAGGTATTACAGGGCAAGGGCAAACGCTGTCATTATTGATTTTAGGCGATTCTGCCGCTGCAGGCGTTGGGGTAGCACATCAAAATGATGCGCTTTTAGGTGCGGTGATTTCTGCTTTGCAGCATCAGTACCAAGTACATTGGCGTTTAGAGGCGCAGTCTGGAGATACTACCTCACAAGTCATTCAAAAAACGAAAAAACTGGTAAATCAAAAATATGATGTTGTGGTTACTTCTGTTGGTGTCAACGATGTAACACGCTTAATGTCGGCACAGACTTGGATTAAACAACAGCAACATTTTTATCAACTTATTCAAGCGAAATTCCAACCTGAATTAATCATTGCTACGGGGGTTCCACCAATGCATTTATTTCCCGCATTGCCCAATCCCTTGTCTTGGCTATTTGGACAATACGCCAAACAAATGAACTTACAATTAGAAAAAATGATTGCACAACAAGAAGATATGCAGTGGATTGAATATGATATTCGAAAATATCAATCCATGAATTTAGAAATGGCAAAAGATGGTTTTCATCCAAGTAAAGAAATTTACCAGATTTGGGGGAAAGAAGTCTCGGATAGGATTTTGGAGTGGTTTTAGGTAAATTAACTTAAATAATGGTATAGTGTTAACAATCGTCAACACTAAATTATAATTAAATCATCAAGCAGAATGAAAATATGAAGAAACATCCCAATAAACATATTCGCGAAGCAATTGAATATGCGATTGAAAACGGCTGGGATGTTGTCGATTCAGGTAAATCAGCACATGCAAAACAAATCTTGCGTAAAGTAAAGCAATGTCATAGAGATGAACTATGAATAACTATCACTTTACTGTTGTGGTACGTGACGCACGTTCTGATCTGTCTGTGCTAGAAGATAAGTTCTTTGAAGCGGGTTGTGATGATGCATTAGTTTGCAGTTATAACGATACAATTTATCTTGAGTTTGACCGTGAAGCTGAAAATGCAGAACAAGCGATTCACTCAACATTAGACAATATTCGCTCATTAGGATTTCATGATCTGATAGTAGAAGAGCAAGGTTATTCAACTTTGGCAGTAATGGCTGAACGTGCTGGAATGACTCGTCAAGCATTATCTTTATATGCGCAAAATAAACGTGGTGACGGAAACTTTCCACGTCCGATGTATGGACTTGCATCTAGATCTGCAATGTATTTTTGGCCAGAAGTTGCGACATGGTTATTCAATCAAGGGAAGTTACATAAAAATCATTATGAAGTTGCTCGTACTGCAATGTCTTAGCTTAATTTAAAGACCAAAGGTTCAATCTATAAATGTCTGATTCTAAAATAGAAACCCATCCACTCGAACCCTTTTTACCAGCCAATGCCAAGCTGTTAATGCTTGGGAGTTTTCCACCACCTAAAAGCCGTTGGAAAATGGATTTTTATTATCCGAATTATCAAAATGATATGTGGCGAATTTTGGGCTTATGCTTTTTTCAAGATAAAAACTACTTTTTAGATTTAGAAGCTAAAAATTTTCATCTTCATAAAATTATTGATTTTTTAAACACCACTGGCATTGCTATTTCAGATACGGCGCAGCAGGTGATTCGCTTAAAAGGCAATGCATCAGACAAATTTTTACAGATTGAAAAACCAATGGATATTGCAGCACTTTTAAGCAAGATACCTTTATGTCAAAGCATTATGACCACAGGCGATAAAGCGACTGATACACTCATGTTATCTATGCCTGAATCTGCCGAAAAACCTCAAATTGGGCAGGCGACACATTGCTATTTTGCCAAGCGTGAGCTGCATTTATATCGGATGCCTTCATCTTCACGAGCCTATCCTTTAGCTTTAGAGAAAAAGGCAGAAGCGTATTTTAACTTATTTAAAGAAATAGGCTTACTATAAGTAACTTTAAATAATTGTAGACAGTGATGGCAGAGAAAGAAAAATACGCTTCCATAATTAATGTCTATCTATTGTCATTACATCATCCATTCAATAGGGAATAATGAAACTGTTTTCATCATAAAACGCTGAAACTGTGTGGTTTCAGGATCATGATGATACGTTTGAATACTGCCATCTGCCTGATGATCTAACCAAATAATTTGACCGTTTTCGTCTAATTGCAGTTCATACGCAATTTGTGGCAAATAGCGGTCTAAAGATTGAGAAACATCGTTTTGCAATTGTTCAGACTCTAACACCAAGCCAACTTCGGTATTTAATTTTGCAGAACGAGGATCAAGGTTAAAAGAACCTACAAAGACCATGCCATCTATATCAAAGAATTTGGCATGTAAACTCGAGGCGTTTTTGCCTTTGGCAGGATTTACGTTACCCGTTGCAACTTCATACCAAGTACGCTTTTTTCGTTCAATATAAGGCTTAAATTCATATAAACGAATACCTGATTTAAGTAAATCTACGCGATACTGCTGATAAAATGCATGTACCAAAGGCACATCATTGGCTAAAAATGAATTGGTCAATACACGTATCTGTATTCCTTTTTCAGCCAGTTGAGTGAGTGTTTTAAGACCATCTTCTGTTGGGACAAAATAGGCAGAAACCAGTTCTAAATGTTGTTTGGGCTCACCCATTAACTTTAACATTTGTTTGTAAATCAGTTGCTCGCCTTGAGCTGTACCCCGAATTTTATTCGGAGAATCTGCCACAAAATGCGCACATACCCACTGTACAGGATGTTGTTCTAATTTGATGCTGACTTCTTCTTGCGCGTTAGCCACACGTTCACGAATTTTATCTTTATATTTGGCATTTAATTCATAGCGATTACGCAATTCTCTCAATTGCAACGCGTTGCCTGTGCCTAATAATTGCTTTACTGAATAGCTTAGTTCGTCATTCCAAAACTCTAAAAACACGGCATTGGCTTGGGGGACAGCACTGCCATAGAATAGAATATCCATATCAGTAAATTGAAAATTTTCACTGGCATCAAAATATTCACGGCTAATATTACGCCCACCTGTCACGGCAATCGCCCCATCGGCAATAATTAGTTTATTGTGCATACGGCGATTGATTTGTTTAAAACGAAACAAATAATCCATCACACGAAAATGCCGATATTTGTACGGATTGAAAATTTTTATTTCAAAATTAGGATGCTGAGCAAGCCGTTTTAAGGTTGGATCAAGTTGCGTACCATTTTGATCATCATTTAATAAACGAACTTTTACACCACGATCTGCAGCTTTGAGCAGTTCAGCCAACATCAACTGACCAATTAAATCATCTTCCCAAATGTAATATTGTAAATCTAAATGGTGCTGTGCTTTTTGAATCAAATATAAACGCGAGGCGATGCTACTAAAGGCATCATTTAGAGAAAGATACGCTGTTAAATTTTGGGATAAATGTGCATCAATTTCCTGACCATTCAGCCAATGATCTACATAATGCTCAACAGGGCTATCTTTGCTCGCTTGATTCATCGGTAAACTGCATCCTGTCAGTAAAATAGCGAAAAAAGCCAACATTCCAAGCCAGTAACAAGGTCTTTGGATCTTCATGATTATTCTTAAGTCATTCTGTATTTATACATGGAGATTATCCTCATGTTAATGCTTGAAACTCTGAATAGAAAGAGGGTATTGTGAGAGTCTGTTGATATTTTATAAATAGCTTGCGAGATATCTCTCTCACATCGCAAACATAGACGAATTGTCAGCAGCCCCTTATCATCTGTTAATGTATTTTTTAGGGATAATTTGCTCATGAAATCACGTGCAGCCGTCGCATTCGGCCCAGGTCAGCCGCTTGAAATTGTTGAAATTGATGTTGCACCGCCGCAGGCTGGAGAAGTCTTGGTCAAAATTACCCACACAGGGGTATGCCATACCGATGCATTTACCTTATCGGGTGAAGATCCTGAAGGTGTTTTCCCTGCAGTTCTTGGCCATGAAGGTGCAGGTATTGTGGTTGAAGTTGGTGAGGGTGTGACCAGTGTTCAACCAGGCGATCATGTGATTCCGCTTTACACAGCAGAATGTGGCGAATGTTTATTCTGTAAATCTGGTAAAACCAACCTATGCGTTTCCGTACGTGCGACACAAGGTAAAGGTTTAATGCCTGATGGCACGACACGTTTTTCTTATAATGGACAACCGATTTATCACTACATGGGCTGTTCAACCTTTAGTGAATATACGGTAGTTGCTGAAGTATCTTTAGCAAAAATTAATCCTGAAGCCAATCATGAGCAAGTTTGCTTATTAGGTTGCGGTGTTACAACTGGTTTAGGTGCAGTTAAAAATACTGCAAAAGTCCAAGAAGGCGATACCGTTGCGGTATTTGGCTTAGGTGGTATTGGTTTAGCAGTTGTGCAAGGTGCGCATAAAGCCAAAGCCAGCCGTATTATCGCCATTGATACCAACCCAGAGAAATTCAAATTGGCAGAACAATTTGGTGCAACCGAATTCTTAAATCCAAAAGATTATGACCGCCCAATTCAGGAAGTCATTGTGGAAAAAACAGGTTGGGGCGTAGATCATTCTTTTGAATGTATTGGAAATACCAATGTGATGCGTTCCGCTTTGGAATGTGCGCATCGTGGTTGGGGACAATCCATTATTATTGGTGTTGCAGGTGCAGGTCAGGAAATTTCAACTCGTCCATTCCAATTGGTGACAGGTCGTACTTGGAAAGGAACTGCATTTGGCGGTGTAAAAGGGCGTTCGCAATTGCCAGGCATGGTTGAAGAAGCTATGAAGGGTGATATTCAACTCGAACCATTTGTAACGCACACCATGGGGCTAGACCAAATTAATGAAGCCTTTGATTTAATGCATGAGGGTAAATCTATTCGTAGTGTGATTCATTTTGATCAATGATGAGTAACGCGCTTAAATAAAGACCCAACAAAAACCAAGCTTCGGCTTGGTTTTTTTAACCCCTGGATTCGCTAAAACAGCAGCTTAATTTTAATAAATACATCCAATAAAAATTATTTTACAAAAAGGATTGCCAAACGGAACAATACAGCGTATTTTAATTTTAACAGCTCATTTTTTGATGAAAACAAGATGTTAAAGCAACCTTTAATCGCAAACGCTTACTATTACTTTTGGCAGTTTCAATGATTGCCTGAGTCGCGTTCGGGCAAAAGGTTGCCCACCAGTTGATACCTGATCGGCAACCCTGATCAGGTTTTTTTATGTCTGGTGTTTTGAATTTTATAGGTTTTTCGGAGATTTAATCATGTACAACGTTAATTATTCATACTTTAGCAACTTTTATTGGTTTTACTTTAGTCAATCTATGACTCAAACCTTGCAATCCATTAGACCCATAACGCTGAAATAAATGATCGGACTGTAAAAAAGAGAAACAGTCCAAAGGAACAGACCAATGAATGCTTTAAATACTGCTTTACAACAACAGACCAACAATACTGAAATTAGTTTAAGTTTACCGCATCAACTCAAAGCGCAACTCCCACTTTCATCTGCGCTAAAACAACAAATCGCACAACATCGACAGATTATTCAGAACATTTTAGCGGGCACAGACCCTCGCTTATTGGTCATTACAGGACCTTGTTCAATTCATGATCCGCAAGCAGCACTCGAATACGCAGAAAAATTAAAACAATTACAAAGCCAAGTTTCAGATCAAATTTTCTTGGTGATGCGCGCCTATATCGAAAAGCCACGTACTACGGTAGGCTGGAAAGGCTTTTTGTATGACCCAGACTTAGATGGCTCTGCAAACATGCAATTAGGCTTAGAAAAATCACGTGAACTGTATCTACAAATTATAGAAATGGGTTTACCAATTGCTTCTGAAATTTTAAGCCCAATGGCAACGGGATATTTTGATGATGTACTGGCTTGGGGTGCAATTGGCGCACGTACCAGTGAATCACAAATTCACCGTGAAATTTCTAGCGCCATGCCGTATAGCATTGGTTTCAAAAACGGAACTGATGGCTCAATTCAAATTGCATTAGATGCAATTCAATCGGCAAGTCATCCACATCAATTCATGGGAATGAGCCAGTCGGGTTTACCTGCTATTTTGTCATCACAAGGTAATCCACACGCGCATTTAATTTTACGTGGCGCAAATTCAGGGCCAAATTATCAATTGGCAGAAATTGAGAAAATTCAGCACAAAGCCAAAGGGCAGTTGCCTGCATTGATTATTGACTGTAGTCACGGTAACAGCCATAAAGACCCACAACAACAACCGCAAGTCTTGCGTACCATTGTGGCAGAACGTGAACAGACGCAAGTCCGTGGCATCATGTTAGAAAGTCATTTGGTGGATGGAAATCAAAAGATTTCTTGCGAGATGACTTATGGTCAATCTGTTACCGATGGCTGCTTGGGTTGGGATAAGACTGAACAACTGCTTATTGAGGTCGCTGAAAGCTTAAATCGTCAGGTTTTGGCTAAAACTGCATAAAAAATAAAACTCCAGAAACCCAAAAAACCTGAAATTTCAGGTTTTTTGGGTGGGAGAGTATTTAAAAATCAACTCTTCTTAGATTAGTTTTTAAAATAACAATTCTTTTGCTGCTATTAAAAACTAAGCCTGAATATCTACATTAGGTTGTTTAGCCACAACAAATTTATAGAAAATTAAACTGATTAAGGTCACAACAGCACAGAGCAAATACGCTGCGGTATAGTCATAACCCGCAATAATCCAACCTAGAATTAACGCGCCTAAGGCGATACCAATATCGTAACAACAAAAATACGTAGATGTGGCATGACCAATACGATCTTTAGGGGAGCGTTGAATTGAAATGGTTTGCAGGCAAGGTTGGGCAGACCCGAACCCTACACCAATTAATGCAGCAGCCAACATAAAACCGAATACACTGTGTACCTGACTCAAGACAATTAATCCTAAAGCAAATAATATAATTGCAGGATAAATCACATAACTCGCCCCTTTACGATCATAAATTTTGCCTGTAATTGGGCGCAAAATCATCATCGAAACTGCAAATATCACGAAGAATAAACTCGCATAAGACAGCATATTGCGTGATTCTGCAAAGGTGGAAATAAATGACATAATACTGGCATACGCGAAAGAAACCATCATCGCCATGAGTGATACAGGAATTGCTTTTTTCTCTACAAAATCTTGAAGCCCTAATTTACGTTTAGGTGTTGTTTCAGTTTTTACTTTTTGGGTCGCAATTGGAATCATTAAACAGAAGGCGAAACCTACCCAAACACTGACGGATAGTAAGGTAGAAATACTGGCATAAGAAACACTTTGAATCAGACTTAAACCAATTAAAGGTCCCAATACAATCCCTAAATTTACTGACACCAAAAAATAGCCCATACCTTCACCTTTGCGACTGTCTGGAATAAAGTTATTGGCAATAGGGACGGTAACTGTGGTGACAATGCTGAACCAAATCCCATGTAAAAAACGCAGTACGAGTAGAAACAGTAAACTATCTACAAAAATGTATGCCACGCTACACAGACAAAACATGATTTCAGAAACATATAAGGTTTTCTTTACACCAAATTTTTCAATAATCAAACCGCTAAATGGGCGAATCGCGATTGCAGATAACATAAACAAAGTCATGGCTAAACCTGCCTGTGACAAGCTACCACCCAACTCATTCACAATATAAATAGGCAAAATTGTCGTTTGCGCAAAATAAAATATGAATAAGAACAAGTTATTGAATAAGCAGAGAATAAACGACTTATTCCATAAATGTTCGACATTTATAGCTGACATAACTTAAACCTATATATGGTGAGTGGAGTAGCGTGCAATGTGTACTTTGTTATACAGATGCTTTGTTATTGGAAGTCATCACACAGTAAGATCATGCAAAAAATAATAAACCCATTTATGTGAAAAGTATAGTTATTTAATAAAATTAAAACTAAAATTAGATTTTAATTCTATTTTTTTAATTGTTTTATCAAATAAAGATAATTTTATTTATTTCGCAAATTGCAATGCAAAAAAAATCAGCCGAAGCTGATTTCTTTGAATTTGAGCGATTAAACACTACAAATTTAAGGCTTATAAGCCAGATTCATAGTCCGCACTTGATAAAAGCTGTTCCACATCTGCCATATTGTCTGGCTTGATTTTATAAATCCAGCCTTTGCCATACGGTTCATCATTTACAAAGTCAGGGTCATCTTCTAAATTGCTATTCACTTCAACTACTTCGCCTGAAACAGGGGCGTGAATATCTGAAGCTGTTTTAACAGACTCAACCACACCTGCTTGTTCACCCGCAATTACTTTTTGACCAACTTCAGGTGCTTCTACATAGACCAAATCGCCTAAAGCATCTTGTGCATGGTCTGAAATACCTGTGACGATCAAATCACCTTCAATACGCACCCATTCATGTGTTCTTGCATATTTTAATTCAGCAGGGTGATTCATTTGATAACTCCTTAAATTGTATCGAATCTTTTTGCCATGTTTTATACATGCTTTTTGCCAAAAACAAAAGTTTATAAATACGGATCTTTACGCCAATTGCTCGGACTGCGTCCACTCCAGCGTTTAAAAGCACGACTAAAATTAGCCACATCGCTATAACCCAATTCATCGGCAATTTGTTCTAGCGTGTAGTCGGTACGGGAAAGCAGGGAAGTCGCATGTCGATAACGGACTTCATCGACCAAGTTTGAAAATGAAGTACCTTCTGCAGCCAGTTGACGTTTGAGTGTGCGGTCGGACATGTGTAGATAGTCGGCAACATTTTCAATGCTTAAATAATGCTGTTCTGCATGAGTTAAAATATCACGCACCCGCATAGAAATTCGGCGACGTTCACCTAAAGCTGAAAGCTCAGCTTCACATTGATTAATCGCAATTTGACTGGCAATAGGATCGGCATTAATCATTTTTAAGCCCAGATATTGCTTATCAAAACTTAAACCTAAATACGGCTGATCAAAACGGAATTGATGATAAGGAAATTTCGCAAAATATTGATCAAAACCCGCAGGTTTTGGGAAGTCAAAATCGACTTCGCCCGTAAAGTGTTCTGTACCTGTCATGGCTTTACTCATGGTGATCATGCCAATAATTAAAGCGATGGCGATTTCTGTGCGTAAAGGTTCCATGTGAATATCACACTGCAATTGCAGACTGGCTTTTTCGCCAAAAGTCGAGAAAAACAATTGTAAAAAGGGCATACGCAGTTGAATAAAACGATTGGCTAAAATCAGCGCATCACTAATTTCATGCGCAGTCATAATCGCATAGCCAATAAAGCCATGAATAGAAATGCGCATTTGCGTACCAAGATGATAACCGAGCGTCGATTCGCCTGTAAGTTTTAAAGCATGTTTAACCAACTCATTGGCAATAGGTGTAGGAATACGACATTCTGGGTCTGCCAACATTTCGCTATTGAGTTGAAATGGTGCAAATAAGGTATCTGCGTTATAACCCCAACGGGATACAACATCCAAAACCAATAAGCCATAAACCCCTGGAACACCTTGTTCCTGACGTGCTGATATTGTTTTCATGCATGTTCCATTGCATTTGCTAATTTTATTTTAATTTGCCTTAGCGACTGTCATCTATGCATATCTTAGTTTGCCAAACGGCGACATAAGAACGTAGATGACATATTGCATCTTGGCATGAAAATTAAAGAAATTCTATGGAAATTGTTAGACAAAACAGGCTTTGACTATATGCGATAAATCTGCATTTCATCAAAGCCTGAGTTACAGCAAAGTTGCTGGAGATGCTAATTTTTATCAGTCGATGGTTTTACGATTTTATCTTGTTCAATTAAAAAACCACCTGTTTGACGCTGCCAAAGTTGTGCATAAATTCCGTTCATAGCCACCAGTTCATCATGCGTACCTTGTTCTGCAATACGTCCTTGATCGAGCACAATTAAACGATCCATTTGTGCAATGGTAGATAGTCTGTGTGCAATCGCGATTACAGTTTTACCTTGCATGAGTTCATCGAGGCTCGATTGAATTGCCGCTTCAACCTCAGAGTCGAGCGCACTGGTGGCTTCATCTAAAATTAAAATAGGCGCATCTTTTAAGAAAACACGGGCAATGGCAATACGTTGACGTTGTCCACCTGAAAGTTTAACACCCCGTTCGCCCACGTAGGCTTCATAGCCTTTTTTGCCACGTAAATCGGTCAATTGTGGAATAAATTCTTCGGCTTTGGCTTTGCGTACAGCTTCAAACATTTCTGCATCAGTCGCGTCAGGACGACCATATTTAATATTTTCAGCCACAGTACGGTGTAATAGCGAAGTATCTTGAGTCACAAGTGCAATATTTTTACGCAAACTGTCTTGGGTCACATCTTCAATATTTTGCCCATCAATCATAATTGAGCCGTGTTTAAGCTCATAAAAATGTAAAAGCAATTGAATTAAGGTCGATTTACCTGCGCCTGAACGTCCCACGATACCAATTTTTTCGCCTGCACGAATATGCAGATTAAACTGATCAATCACGTTTTTACTGTTATAAGCAAAACTGACATCTTTAAACTGAATTTCGCCCTGAGCAACTTGTAATGGTTTTGCATCGGCTTTGTCTTGAATCGCAATTGGACGTCCGAGAGTTTTCATACCATCTTGAATGGTGCCGACATTTTCAAACAGGGCAGAGGTCTGCCACATCATAAACTCGGCAATACTGTTGAGTTTAAGAATCATGGCTGTAGTGGCAGCAATAATCCCCAATTCTGCACGGCCATTTAACCAGAGCCAAATTGCTGTACCTAAAACGCCCACATACAACACCACGCTTAATAAATTGATGCTGATTTCATATTGAGCGCCCAAACGCATTTGTTTATAAACCGTCAACATAAATTCTTGCATCGACGCTTTGGCATATTGGCTTTCGCGACCTGCATGCGCAAATAATTTTACGGTTTGAATATTGGTATAAGCATCGGTCACGCGTCCTGTCATCACCGCACGTGCATCGGCTTGTTCATTAGATACTTTGCTCAAACGCGGAATAAAATAAGCTGCTGCAAGAATAAATAAAGCCAACCATAATAATAACGGCAAAATGAGCATTGGAGAAATTGCGCCCAATACTAGGCTAATCGTAATAAAGTAAATGAATACATAGGCAAGCATATCGCCCAAAATGACCCAAAACTCGCGTACTGCTAAGGCGGTTTGCATGACTTTGGCAGATAAGCGTCCTGCAAAATCGTTATGAAAAAAATCCAGACTTTGTTGCAGCATTAAATTGTGGAAACGCCAACGCAAACGCATTGGAAAACCACTGTATAACATTTGATGCTTCACAATTGACTGCGCACTGGCAAAAAAGATATTGGCCAATAAAATACAAAACAGCAAAGTAAGGTTCTGTTGATGTTGTGCAAGGAAAGTATCTGGCTGACTTTGACTAAGCCATGTGACTAAATCGCCAATTTTTGCATATAGCAAAGCTTCAAAGCTGGCAGCGCCTGCAGTACATAAAACCAATAACAATAAATATGGACGTACACCTGAAGCTGCTTGCCAAACAAAGGCAAAAAACGTAGTTGGTAAGGGTTCGGTCAAACCTTTATTTGGATAAGGATCTATAAGTTTCTCGAACCACTTGAGCATACGATGTTACCTTGATGACTAAACTTAAATTTAAAGACAGATAGATTTAAAACTGTAAAAACAAAAACTTGGGATAAAGCTAAGACTATTTCTATAAATATTTCTTAACTTATAGTGATACAGCTTGTAGGTCTAGTTTACGCCATAACACAGCAAATGTTGAAAGAAGAAATATAGATGATTAATTGGCATACAAAACCACGTTACAGATTCACTTTTATGCATAAAGCTGCAACGCATCAAAATTCATCTACCCATAAAAAGCGTATTGGTTCACATTTTTAATGATATTTCATCGAACCAATAGCATATAAATATTTAATTTTTATGAAAAATTTATTTAAACTCAACATTGATTGCTATAATCACGCCCATTTTTAGCACAACCGTGCTGTAAATTGGTTTTAAGTTGATATTTTTATGATGCGTAACTTTTTAGGTGCAATTGCACTATATTTTGGATTTATTTTTCCTGTTCAAGCCATGCCATTTGATCCATTGATTGGTACATGGAAAGTAATTGATGATCATACAGGGCATTATATTGCGGAAATTGTGATTCGTAAGAACTCTAAAACTTCGGAATATAGTGCTGTAATTACTCGAAATTTATTGTCGGTAGGCACAACTCAATTAGAGGTATGTAGCAAATGCCAAGGCAACTTAAAGAATCAGCCCATAAAAGGCATGCAGGCATTAGAAGGCTTGGTAGCAAATTCAAATCCAAAACAATTTTCGCAAGGACAATGGATTAACCCGAAAGATGGTTATGTCTATAAAATTGATGCTCAATTAAATGCGGCGAATAATCAAATGAAAGTATATGGCAAAGCCAAGAGCGCGAATGCGATTAGCACGATGACTTGGAAAAAACTTTAACAGATTGTACGGCGTATTTTTGAAGCTACTTGATTGAAAGATAGTTCTTTATCCGACATAGACACCAACATATCAAACCGTCCGCTAAGAAAATTGCAAAAGTGCATATTCTAAAAGCGGACATTTTTACTTTGGAGAAACCGGACATTTCTACTTTGGGCTTACAATACCATTGCGCATAATGTACATTATGTTAAATAAGATATCTGAAGACAGCACCCTGCATTTAGCTGTGCAGATTATGACAATTCGCGTTGAATTAATCGAGTAAAAGTCTGGGTAAATTGCTGTCCTTGCTCTGCAAAAAACCAATTTACATGCCCAACAATCCAATCATAATAAGCAGTATCGGCATGTTTCAGGTTTTGGGTAATTCCGACAAAATATTCAAGCTCTGAAAATGCGAAATCCAAATGCACAATTTTTAGCAACTCTGGCAAAATACTAAAGTCTTGTTGTGGATGTATTTCTGCAAAATACGCTTGTAAAAACGCGCTTAAACCCGCTTCGTCAATATTGATTTGTGATGTATGTTCTAAAGCCAGCCAATCTATAAAGTTACGCTCAATCGTGACCGCAAGGTCATAAAGCGCTGAATTTCGATCTGATAAACCAAAATCAATTACCGCTGTAATATTGGCATCGACACTTTGCGCAGACCAAAACAGATTGGAAGCATGCAAATCATTATGCGTCCAAATTTTAGTGGTCTGCTGCAATATATGCTTAATTTTATGATGCGTCTGAGATACACGCTCTAAAAAAACGGCGTCTAAGTTTTTATCGGCAAAATAACGGCTCAATTCAGGGCTATTTTGAATACGTTGCTGAATAGCCGTTACAATATTTTCACTTTCTAAAAGCTGCTGATTCGATACCAAATAACGCGCCGATCTGCCATGTAACTCAGGAAAATCCTGCATGGCGACATGCAATTTGGCAAGCAAACTTCCCACTTTTGCAGCATGTTCTGTATAGAAAAACGGCGTCCAAGATTGCTGATCGACATATAAGTCAAAACCTGCTGCTTTTTCGTAGACTTCATAAGTCCAGTCGCCCATTTCTAAAGCGGTCAGTCCGCAATTCGAGGCAATTAATGTCGCAACAGGAATGTTTTTACTGGCTAAATGTCGCAAAAAAGCATGCTCTTGCAAAATATCTTGCGCATTACGAAATGAACGATGACTGCGTTTAATGAAATACGAGCGACTTCCTATTTTATCTGTACTGGCTGCATCCTGCGTGACTTCAATCACTGCGGCAGATGAAAATGGGCGCGGACTGCACCACAAAATTTGAATACCCCCTTGCAAACATGGGTAATACGGTTGCAGGTTGTGTAATTCTGAGACAGTCAGATGTGCCCAATCTTTATGTTCCCAGTCATTCCCCATGCCATGACCTAAATCATGTGTGATTGTGGTCATTTTAGATATTCCTTAACTTGATCAGTATTGTGTAATCGTATATTCCCCATCATCCATCTCAAACAACCATTTTTTAGATGAATATTATCTATTTAATTAACTGTTTTGGCTTGTCGTAAACGTAAATTGACTTCATCTACAATCTGATCTAAACCCGTGTCATAAGCGGCTTCATTCACAAAAGACACCATATTTTGCGTAACTTGCGGTAAATTGTAATCTGCATACCATGACAATGAATTCACTTCTATTTCACGTTCACCCTGCAAAATCACGAATCTTCTTTGCATCCAAGCCTGCAAATTTTCACCCGTATAGGCATCATAAAAAATAATATCGGTCAGATAAAAATCTTTCATCATGTAGGAGTAAGCCACGCTATTTTCTTCTGGCTCATAATTAAAAAAAGGTGTGGTGGTCAGATGAAACTCAACCAGAAAATGACGTTTTAAACGATGATTTTGATATTCCGCTTTGACTTTAATCGGGCAACTGATTTGCGCAAAATCAATTTCATGTTCAGTATTTTGCTTAAAATATTCAGCCAAAGACCAGACCTGATGTTTAATGAAATCCTGCATTAAAAACTCAGGTTCAAGTTGTGAATTGATTAATCCCAACAGTAAAGATTCAACTTCTTCTTTCGTTAAATAAATGTCTTCAACAATATGCATGCCAATCTCTAAATATGCTGCTGCGATAGAAAAATCCTAACGGAAAGGCTTGTATTTGTATAGCTATGCAATCGTAGAGTGTGATCTATATCTAGCAATCAATTATCGACGTAGATTGAATCTTAATCATGTTTTCAGCTATGCTATCAACACATCAAATTTCACTTCAAACACGCCTCGTTGCGTAGGAGTAATCTCATGTCTAAGAAGTTACCTATTTACTTCTCTGACGCTGCTTGGGCGTCATTACAAAAAATCATGGGCAGCGATGGTAAACCCAGCCCTAGCCTTAATGCCCTGCTTGAACAAATTGAATTGCTGAATCAGCATGATTTTCAAGCGCTTGCTAAAAGAAAAACGCTGCATCTTCCCGTAACAATAGAATCCATTCCTGCAGGTTTTCCTTCGCCTGCTCAAGACTATATTGATAAAAATATTGATCTGAATGAATATCTCATTTCCAATGAAAATGCGACCTTTTTAAATGTGGTACGCACCACCTCTATGGTGAATGCTGGGCTTGAATACGGCGATATTGTACTGGTAGATCGCAGCAAAGAAGCCAAACACCGCAGTATTGTGGTCGCATTAATTGACCAAAAAGACCTGACTATTAAACGCTTGATGATTACAGCCAAAATGTCCAAAAGTGAATTGGCCGAACATTTTGGTGAAGACTATGACCCTGCCACTTTGCCTGAAGCTTGGCTTAAAGCAGAAAGTCCCGACTATGACAGCATTTACCTGAAAGATGGGCAAACGTTTGAAGTCTTTGCGGTGGTGACGTGGAACTTAAAAAACTTGATGGCTTAAACCAGCACACCATAATAAAAGTCAAATAAGCAGAATATACATGAAACCTTTAAAGCAAATTTTTGCGCTGATTGACATCAATAATTGTTATGTGAGCTGTGAGCGGCTGTTTCAACCACATTTGAATCATCGTCCTGTAGTAGTGCTCTCCAATAACGATGGTTGCGTGGTATCACGTTCCGAGGAAGCCAAACAACTTGGCATTAAAATGGCTGTGCCCTTTTACCAAGTTCAAGAATTGATTCAACAACACGATGTTGCTGTCTTTTCAAGTAACTATGCACTTTATGCGGAAATGTCCAGACGTTTTAATAATACGATTCAACAATTTGTTAGTGCCAAAGATATTGAAATTTATTCAATTGATGAAACATTTATTGAACTGAATTCATATTCTCAGACCGACTTAAATGAATTAGCGCAAGAAATTAAAGCAACTTTATGGCAATGGCTGGCTCTTCCTGTCTGTGTCGGTATTGGTCACAGTAAAACTGAAGCCAAACTAGCCAATCATCTTGCTAAGCGAAACCGCTATTTCAACGGCGTATGTAATTTACTGGATATGGATTTATGCAGCAAAGAAGCCTTGTTTCAACACATTGATGCCGCTGAAGTCTGGGGTGTGGGACGCAAAAACGCTAAAAAATTACAATCATTGGGTATCCGTTCTGTATTTGATCTAGCAACAAGCAATCCAGACCAAATGGAGCGCCAATTTTCTATTTTGATGAAAAAAACCATTCTTGAACTCACAGGTACAGCATGTATTGAACTGGAGCACAATACCGTAAGTAAGCAGCAAATCATCAGCTCACGTTCTTTTGGGCAGCGTGTAACAGATATTCATGCGCTTTCAGAAGCTTTGAGCGATTATTTACAATCTGCTGTGCAAAGGCTCAGAGCTGAAAAAAGTTTATGTGGTTGTATGATCATTTTTGCGCAATCTAACCGTTTTGATCCGCGCCAAGTTTTTTACAATCAATCGGTCACTATTGCTTTCAATGAGCCAACAGATTCTGCTTTGCTCATGAACAAAGCCATGATGAAGCATGTGACAACGCTATTTCAGGAAGGAATTGCCTTTAAAAAATGTGGTGTGATTTTAACGGGACTTGAACCCAAACAAAGCTATATTCACGACCTGCTTACAGATACTGACGCCATTGAAAAACAGGAACAATTACAGCAAGTGTTGGATACCGTGAAAAATAAATTTGGTGTGCAAAAACTCGCCATTGGAGCATGTAAATTGCAAGATCGAACTTGGGCGATGCAGCGCAGCCATTTAAGCCCGAATTATTTTAGCTGGGAAGGTTTATTGGCGCTTGGTGATTAGCAGTTATTTGATTGGGCTAAAAAAGCTCACAATATGAGACCTAATTTAATGCTTAAAAGTACTACAAAGTAGTATACAATTAAACACTACAAAGTAGTATAAAGGTGTTTGATGTATACCATCTGTGAGACTACTTTTTTACCAATGAATATCCCTACTATTGGACTGAAGAACAATACAATGACTTTAAAATTTTCATTGCCGAGAACCCTACAGCAGGAGATGTAGAACCTGGTACTGGCGGCGTTCGTAAAATTCGATGGGGTGGAAAGAGTAAAGGTAAACAAGGTGGTGTTCGTGTAATTTATTACAACCGTTTAGCAAATGGCGAAATTTGGTTATTGACCTTATATAGTAAAGACACAATTACCCAACTTGAGAAAAAGACACTTAGACAATTAGCGGAGTTACTGAAATGAGTCGTTTATTAAGTGACAAAGAATTGGAAGCTCGAGAAGCAAAACGAGACTTAAATGTTGAATTATTAGAAGGCGTTAAACAAATGCTTGCTAATAACGCAGCAAGAAAAACTGTGATCAATGAAACAGATGTTGCTTTAGCACGAAGAAAGTCTGAACTCACTCAAGATCAATTTGCTAAAATTTTAGGTATCTCTAAACGTACATTGGAATCTTGGGAGCAAGGTGTTAGAAGACCTTCAGGAGCAGCTCAATCACTGATTAAATTGTTTATTTTAGATCCTCAATTTGTTCGTGACCATCTCGCTTAAATGAAATAGCCCTCAACAACGAGGGTTATTATTTTGCCTTTCCTATAGCAACAGCAAATCTTAGATAGCATTTGAAATGCAACACCATGTTGTTGCCATAATACCTGACTCGGACTTTTAAAGCCGAGTCTTTTTCTTGGACGGTGATTCAAATCAGAACAGCGTTCTACTTCTGCAAGATTAGTCTTTATTCAGCCCAACAAACTTGGCACGTGCTTTATGCAGTTTTTTGTAGCTGTCGATTAAACGTAAATGACGATCTAAACCTTCAAGCTGCATATTGGTTTCGGCTAGACCATAGAAACGTACTGTGCCTTCAACAGAACCCATGACTGCATCCATACGTTCATTGCCAAACATACGGCGGAAATTGACAGCATAATCGGCAATATCCATTTCATCATCTAAAATAACTTCAAGCACGACATTCATACATTGATAGAACAAGCCACGTTCTACGGTATTGGTGTTGTATTGTAAGAATGCTTCGACTAAATCTTTAGCTTCTTCAAACTGTTCTAATGCCAAATAAATCAACAATTTTAATTCGAGGATGGTGAGCTGCCCCCAAACGGTATTGTCATCAAATTCAATGCCAATTAAGGTTTTGATTTCGGTATAGTCATCTAGCTCACATTCTTCCAAACGCTCAACTAAAGCTTCAAGTTGCTCATCATCCAAACGGTGCAGATTTAAAATGTCTTCACGGTACAGCAAAGCTTTATTGGTATTATCCCAAATCAGGTCTTCTACCAAATACACTTCTGAATAATCAGGGACTAAAATTCGGCAAGCAGTTGCACCTAAATGTTCATAAATCGCCATATAGGATTCTTTGCCCATTTCTTCTAAAATCGCAAATAAAGCCTCAGCTTCTTCGACATTGCTATATTGACCATTGTTGGTGAAATCCCACTCTACAAATTCATGGTCTGCCTGCGCACTAAAGAAACGCCAAGACACCACACCACTAGAATCAATAAAGTGTTCAACATAGTTATTCGGCTCAGTTACCGCATTCGTGCTAAAGGTCGGCTGTGGTAAATCATTTAAACCTTCAAAACTACGCCCTTGCAATAGTTCAGTTAAGCTGCGCTCTAAAGCGACTTTAAAGTTTGGATGTGCACCAAACGAAGCAAAAACACCGCCTGTACGCGGGTTCATTAAGGTCACACACATGACAGGGAATTGACCGCCTAAAGACGCATCTTTCACCAATACTGGGAAACCTTGTTCTTCTAAAGCCTGAATACCTGCCACAATACTTGGATATTTTGCCAAAACTTCTTGCGGTACATCAGGCAGGCTCATTTCTTCCTGAATAATTTCACGCTTCACTGCACGTTCAAAAATTTCAGATAAACACTGCACTTGCGCTTCTGCAAGCGTGTTACCTGCACTCATCCCGTTACTTAAATATAAGTTTTCAATTAAATTTGATGGGAAATATACCGTTTCACCATCGGATTGACGCACAAATGGCAATGAACAAATACCACGTTCAGTATTGCCTGAGTTGGTGTCATATAAATGTGTGCCCAGCAACTCATCTTCAGGATCATAAATTTCTAAGCAATATTCATCTAAAATTTCTTTAGGCAATTCACCATTTGGGCCAGGCTTAAACCATTTTTCATTTGGATAATGCACAAATTCGGCATTGGCAATCTCTTCACCCCAGAACTGATCGTTATAGAAGAAGTTACAGTTCAAACGTTCAATGAATTCACCCAAAGCAGATGCTAATGCACTTTCTTTGGTTGCGCCTTTACCATTGGTAAAACACATTGGCGATTGCGCATCACGAATATGTAATGACCAGACATTTGGCACGATATTACGCCATGAGGCAATCTCAATTTTCATGCCCAAACCTGCCAAAATACCCGACATATTGGCAATAGTTTCTTCAAGCGGTAAATCTTTACCAGCAATAAAAGTCGCTTGAGATGAAGTCAAGTTCGGCATCAGCAAAGCTTGTGCATCGGCATCAATGCTTTCGACTTGCTCAATCACAAACTCAGGGCCTGTTTGCACGACTTTCTTTACGGTACAACGGTCAATAGAACGTAAAATCCCCTGACGGTCTTTTTCAGAAATATCTGCAGGCAATTCCACCTGAATTTTAAAAATCTGTTTATAACGGTTTTCAGGATCGACAATATTGTTTTGAGATAAGCGGATATTATCGGTTGGAATATCACGTGATTGGCAATAAACCTTCACGAAATACGCAGCACACAATGCAGATGACGCAAGGAAATAATCAAATGGGCCTGGCGCAGAACCATCGCCTTTATAACGGATGGGCTGATCGGCAATGACGGTAAAATCGTCAAATTTAGCTTCAAGACGCAAGTTGTCTAAATAATTGACTTTAATTTCCATGCAGGCACCTATTGTATGTGCCTACTCAGACACAAAATTATAAAATATTGATTTATAAGCCGAATCAAGAGGGAGAATAAGACTTAAAAATGAGGTTTGAAGTCATCGCAACGGTATAATAGCGACTCCAGAATATGCGGCAACATTATAAAGTGATTTGGGTGAATTGATAATGCTATAAATACAGATTTACTGAATTTAAGCAAAGTTGCTAATTAATATATACAAACATAATATATTTAAATGTATGGTATATTGTCTTTAGGTTCTAATCTGCTTGATGGTGAAACAACATGAAATATACCGAACTCACTGCTGAAATTTCGTCTAATATCAAATCCATTAAAGAACAATCTCCCGATTTACTTAAAAGCTTTAATGCCCTATCACAAGTTGCGATGAAAGACGGCGTAATTGATGCCAAAACCAAAGAATTTATTGCCCTTGCCATTGGGGTTGCGCAACGCTGTGATGGTTGCATTGGTTTTCACGTCAGAACCTTGGTCAAAATGGGCATGACTTTTGAAGAACTGAATGAAATTTTAGGTATTGCTGTTTATATGGGTGGTGGTCCATCGCTGATGTATGCTGCGAACGCTGTGGCTGCTTTTAAAGAGTTTTCCCCATCTACTGCCGAGTAACCTTATCTAAGTATTTAAGCTGAGTTAAAACTATGTCAAATATCCATAATGAATGGGATGAACGCTACAGCCAACATGATCATATTTATGGTGAACAAGCCAATGCCTACATTCAGGAGATTACACAAAAGCTGCCAATTCAAGGCAAAACTTTAGGCTTAGCCGAAGGTGAAGGCCGTAACTTGTTATATTTGGCTGCGTTAGCACAAACGAAGGGACAAGTTTTTAAAGCAGATTTGTGGGACTATTCCCAAGTTGCTTTAGATAAAGCCCAAGGCTATGCCCAGCAACGTGGCCTAAGTCTGAATACCCAGAAGCAAGATTTAAGTCAGGTGAATTGGCAAACCAATCAATATGACAACGTGATATGTGTATTTGGTCACTTTAACCCTGATACACAGCAAAAAGTGTTAAATGGCGTGCGTGAAACATTGGTCAACGGCGGTTTATTTGTAGGTGAACTGTACTCGACCAATCAGCTGGAATATAAAACGGGTGGACCTCGTGCATTAGAAATGCTGTACGACCCTATCCAGTTTTTAAGCCATTTCAAACATGATCATCTGATTCATTTCTTTGTGGGCGATGTAGAGCGTTCAGAAGGCAAACTGCATCAGGGCAAATCTCATGTGATTCAATTTGCGATTCGTATTCAGAAATAAAAGACTGAATCTTTTACATCAAAAAGCTTGCTCCAATGCAATTAGAGCAAGCTTTTTTGCGCTTTAGATTTGAATATTCAGTTAGATATTTGCTCGGAAATTTTTAAAATCACTCAAACACATCTTTCATAGATTTTGGCATTCCTTGTACCGACTGTAATTCGCCCTGTTTATTTTTCCAAAGCACAACAGGTGTGGCAAAGAACTCGTATTTATCCATCAGTGCCTGATTCTGTTCTAAGGTTTTTTCTACATGTACAGGCACAGTTTTTTGCTCGATCAGCTTTTTTTGTCCGTATTGACGATGGAACGCATTAAAGGTCTGCTGTGGGTTTTTCGCCATTAATAAAGTCGCGGCCTGCCCTTTGCTTTCAGGTCGGATCACCGCCACAATAATATGTCTTAACTGAACTTTGCCAGATTCTACCCACGGACGTGCCTGCTTCCAAAAGGTATGGCAATACGGACAATTCGGGTCTGAAAACACGTAGACAATTTTTTCAGCACTGGTTTGCCCATCCTGAATCCAAGTAGCGTGTTCCAGACTTTGCCACACATCTTCAAGTACCGACTTTTTCACATAACGGTCTAAAGCATCGACGGTTAAATTATTGCCTTGTGCATCAAACAAAGTGCCTACAATATAGTATTTCTGATCATTGGAAATAAACACTGTCGCAGGACTTTGTTCAATATGCCCTGCCCAACCTGTCATTTGTGCAGGTGCCTGAATTTGCTGCACAAACTTAAAACCTTCTTTTTCAATGTGCTGTTTTAAGCTGTCCTGTGCTTGCAGCATACTCACACTACTGGCAAGACTCATACCTATCGCCAGTTTCAGCATGTTATTTTTGATGTTAGATGTCATATTGATTGTCCTTAATTTTGGCTTCACGGCGGGTTTTCTTTCAAATCGTTAAGAGCGCGTTTATGGATTCGCTTGTATTTTTTTCAGATAATGCTGCAGCATCGGCTTGGTCAATTCACCCATGTGATGATCGACCAATTCTCCTTGTGCATTAAAAAACAAAGTACTTGGCAAACCGAACATATTGAAGTGTTGTCCTAAACGAGCTGCAGGGTCTAATAACACGTGTTCAAACTGAAATCGATGTTTCTGTAAATAGGCTTGAATCTCTGCTGCAAATTCGCCTTGATTGGCAAATACAAAATTGACCTCAGGGAAATCTTGCTGTGCTTGTTGCATAACAGGCATTTCACGGTGACAAACTGGACACCAAGTCGCCCAGAGATTAATCACGGTGGGCTGACCTGAAAATTGAGCTAAATCTTGAGGTTGTTGCGCTAGGTTGTGCAATACTAGATTGGGATAGGCATGCTGCGTCTGCAAAGGTTGGATAAGACTCCAACCTACAACTTGTACTGTAATAAAGAGCGCAACTGCCCATGCCAGAACAACACGTTGAATAGCGCGATTTTTCCAGACAAACCACGCCACACCTGCCATAACTGCGGCAATCAGATGAAAGCCTTTGTCCTGAATTTTTAAAATATCAATCGGGTTGGCAAAGTACAGCTCATAATGCTGCAACACAAAAACTGCCCGCCCAACTAAAGCACCAATCCACAGCGCATTCCATAATGCATCCTGATAACCTGTCCAAGTCTGTGCATTCCATGTATAACGACGCTGAAAAAATTTACCCATTGCAAAGACGACAATCAGTCCTAGCAATAAAAACACCAATGGCCATGGAATCATCAACATGCCTAACTGCAAGACTGCGGATTGAATCATGGCGCAGCCTCTTGCAGTTGATGAATATTTTGAATCAATTGCGCTGCGTTATAAGCACCTGTTAGACGCAATTCACGTTGTTCCCGTTGTGGATCTGCCAAAAATAACAACGTTGGCGGCCCTAAAATCTGCCATTTTTTCAATAAGGCATCTTGTGAAGGATGCTGTTCGGTTAAGTCGAGTTTAATCCGCACCACATGCTTTAAAGCATCTTGCACATCGGTACGAGGAATCACATCACGCTCAATCGGCTGACACGCCACACACCAATCGGCATAGACATCAATCACAATCTTTTGATGAGCATGTGCGGCCAAAGCTGCATTCAACTCTTGTTCTGTGCGTACTTTGATCCATGGCTGTAATTGGTCTGCTTGTACCTGCGCATTGACACTGGCAATACTCTGATTGACATGCCAAATTCCACTACTGGCGATTACTGCCACCAAAGCCAATAACGAAAAACGCTGTGGACGATGTAACACGTGGCGCAAAATTGCAATTAAATATGCAGCGAAGGCAAATAACACCACAGCAAAAGCAACATAGTACCAAGTCACAGAAAATAGCGGACGAGCAAAATACAAAGCCATTGCCAACATGATAAAACCAAAGCTAAATTTTAGCCGTTCCATCCACAAACCTGGCTTTGGCAAATATTTCGCGCCAAACACGCTGGCAATAAGTAAAGGAATTCCCATACCTAAACCGAGCAGGAACAAATATAAACCACCCAATGCTGCTTGATCCAAATGTGAGACGTACAGCAATGCTCCCGCTAAAGGCGCACTCATACATGGCCCGACAATCAGTGCAGAAATCACCCCCATAACGCCCGCACCCAATAAAGTACCGCCTTTTTGATATTGCTGAATACGATCTAAACGCTGTAACACTGCTTGTGGTAATGACAACTGATACAGTCCAAACAGGTTTAAAGCAAAGAGCACAAATAACATAGCAAAAACTGCAATCACTACGGGATTTTGGAACCAACGCTGTACGCTATAACCAATGTGTGACGCAACAACGCCCATCAAGCCATAGACTAGCGCCATACTGACGATAAAGGTGATCGCAATTGCTGCCGCTTTATAGCCTGTATTGCGCTGCACCAAAATGCCAGAAAGAATTGGAATCAGCGGCAATGAACACGGTAAAAAAGCCAGTAATACCCCAAAACCTAAAAAGATAAACGCATTCAGTAACAACCCTTGCCCAGACAATAAATTCAGGAAAAATTGATCATTGTTCCATTGCTGATTCAGACTCGTACTACTGGCTGTTTCCGTATTGCTTGAATTGGCTGATGCAGCGAATGTATTGTCTGTCAATGCCGTATCTGTATTTTCAATCTCTAAGGAATTTGCTAAATCAACGTTTTCTACTGGTTCAGGGGTAAGTTTAGGATCAGCTTGTGTTACAGCAACCGCATTTTCAGCAAGCTGTGCTTTGTTTTCTAGCGTTTGCTGTTCAAGTTTGAGTTCTTTTGTCGATACAGTATTTGCAGTTGTCGTAACTTGTTTTTGTGTACTAGAACCATTGGCTTGATGCTTATCTGCATCATTTAAGTTAGTGTTTAAAGCAGCCTGATTATTCTGATTGAGTTGCTGAAGTAAATTACCTTTGCCCGCACTTAAATTATGCTGTGGCAATAAACCATCGGCATCGGTTTGAATCGTTTTACGCTGTACGGGATAACACAAACCATCTTCAGCGCAGCCTTGCCAAGTAATTTGATATTGCTGATTAGGCTTCACCTGAATCTGTGTTGTCACTTGCCCATAATGCACACGTGTCAGCCCGAAAGTCGGATCATCTTTTTCCTGCCCTGCAGGCAATTTAAAAGCAAGCGGCTTTTGAGCCTGACTGACTTTGAATTGATCGTGATATAAATAGTAATGCGGTGCGACATCCCATTTCAGTTCAACCGTTTGTTCAGACAATGACGTCGTCTGAAACTTAAAAGCTTGATCGGACGCTAAAAATTCATTGGCAGCATTGACCCACACCGCACACAGACTCAACACAAAATAAGCAATGACGCGAATAAAAATCATGTATTTATACTAAAAATTAAAAAACTGACTGTATTATCGGTAAGTGTAAATTAAGAGAACATTAATAAAGATTTTTCTTTGTAAACTTGAGCATTGTAGGTGCCTAATCTAAATTTGTGGCGTGATCGAGATGTGTCATATATTGGGCTGACTGTGGTATAGGAGCAAATATGTTCGTCGTTTTGGTGGAAGATGATCCTTATATTGCCCAAAGTATTGTGGCAGCACTCGAATTTTTAAGTATTTCAGTCGAACACGTGAATAACGCGCGCGATGCCGATTACTTCATACGTCATAGTGCGGTAGATCTGTGCCTGCTCGATTTAGGTCTGCCTGACCAAGATGGTTTACAGTTACTCGAAAACTGGCGTAAAGATGCCATTCATATTCCAGTATTGGTATTAACCGCGCGGAATCATACTCAAGACTGCGTACAGGCGCTCAACTTAGGAGCAGATGACTACCTAACTAAACCTTTTGAATTAAATGAACTGATTGCCCGTGTATATGCATTAAGCCGCCGTCATCGTGGTTATTCATCGAACCAACTGCAAAGTGGTCAGTTACACATGAACCTCGATACACAAGAAGTCAGTTGGCATTCACAAAACATTCAGCTTTCACGCCGTGAATATAGCCTATTGGAAACCTTTTTACGGCACCCGAACCAAATCTTAAAAAATGAAGAACTGATAGATAAAGTGTATGGCTTTCAAGACAGTATCGAAAGCAATGCCTTAAATGTGCATATCTACCATTTACGGCATAAAATCCACCCCGATTTTATTCAAACGGTGCGTGGTGTCGGCTACATCTTTAAACCTGAGCTGCTGACATGAAAAACTACAGTCTGAAATGGCGTTTGGTATCGACCATCAGCTGTGCATTTATTTTGCTGTGGGTGATTGTCTTTGCATGGCTCTACCATGACTTGGAACAACGCTTACAAAATACGCTGGATGAACGACTTTCTACCTCAGCCCGTATGGTCGCCCGCCTGATTCAGCAACTGCCCCTAGAACAACTCACAGAAAGTTTGCATGCCGAATCAGAAAATGCCTTGCTACATAGTTTAATTGCTTGTGAAGTCTCTATTTTCCGTGCCGATGTTTCATTACCACAGCATGTGATTGCACGCACTCAAGGCGCACCGAAAAATTTAAAAAACCAACAAGTCGGTTTCAGCACATGGACAGAAAATGGACTGCAATGGCGTAGTTATGTACTGCGTGAAGGTGAAGTTCAGGTGGTGGTGGCTGAAAAAATTCAGTTACGGCAAAACCTACTTAAACAAATTTTACAGTCGGTACTGATTCCTTTACTGCTTACTTTGATTATTTGTATTTTGCTAATTTTGTGGATTATCCGTCTGGAGTTTTTACCGCTCGATCACATCACCCGCCACTTAATTCAGAAAAAACAATCTTTAGATGAAGCTTCTCGTTATTTAATTGAACTGAGATCACAAAAAATTCCTAAAGAAATTCAGCCTTTTGTCGATAACTTATTGATGCTGATTGAACGCCTACATAAAAGTCTGGAACACGAAAAAAACTTTAGTGCATTTGCTGCGCATGAACTGCGCACGCCGTTAACGGCTATTAAAACGCATGTGCAACTGAGCCAATTGATGTTGAATCAAACCGCATCTGCCCAAGATACAGCCAAAGTCATCGACAATTTAAAACACGCAGAACGCAGCATCCAACGTTATCAACAACTTTTGGAACAACTGTTATTGCTCAGTCAAACTGAAGCAGGTATTCAAGCGGCACATAGCCATGCAGATATGCGTAGCGTATTAGAAACAGTCTTGTCGGAACTGACTGTGGAATATCCCAATTTATCAGCGAAATTACAGATTGATTGGGCGAGTTTGGTAGCACAACACATTAATATTCCAGCGCCTGCGTTGCACATGGTACTGAAAAACTTGATTCAAAATGCTTATTTGCATGCAGAGGATGCGCCAAACATTCAAATTTATATGCAAGACCTGCAATTGATCATTGCAGACCAAGGCAAAAGCCTGAATGAAGATGATTTTACCATTCTGACTCAGCGTTTTTGGCGTAAATCTGCGCATAAACAAGGCTATGGCTTAGGTCTAACTCTAGTCAAAGTATTATTAGAGCAATATGGCTACCTACTTCAATTTCAGGCTAACCAACCGCAAGGTTTAAAAGTGATTGTCAGTTTTGATGCAGCACCTTCTGCAACAGAGAAACAACAGACGGATTAAGCTTTTCTGAGCTTTAACAGCAAATAAAGCAAGATTCAGAACAAGATCACTTAACTTTTGCCAATACCGAACATATTGCTCTACTTTACGATAACGCCATTTTTAAGGTGATTTTTGAAATAAAAGGTCAATGCGTTCTAAAATTTTATCTATGATGTAGATGCTGCGGGCTATTGAGTAGAAGAACATTGGCTAGAAAAAAATTGCTGAAACTTTCATCACCGTTTTTTTGTTCGATACCACGTCATATTTTTAAATGAGGTAGATATCCGTGCAGATCGTGCATGTGCTTGGTCTTGTGATCAATCTACAACTTAATTAAAGTGTACATAAAACCAACAGCACCCCACTCAAAATATAATACGCAGCGTAGGAGCATCTATTCCAGACTAAAATATAGATAAATATATCAATCAAAGCATTCCATTTAAGCTCATGTTTTATTTAAATAAAGTTGAATTTTTAAAATATCTTATTATCGAAATGATCTTTCTATCGAATCCATAACCACTTGAACGATGATCACAAAACGTATTAGATGATCCACTGCAGTTTGTGTGGTCATCTACTTTGAATGAACTGAAAAAATGGAATCGCCATTTTTTATAAACAGCAACGAAATATCATGCTATAAAGAAATGCGATATTGATGTTGGTTGTTTTCTGGCTTTGACATTCCGAATCAAACCAGTTCAAGTCACTCGATTGATCAGTCGTTACAGAAAACAAATGAATAGATTTGGTCAGTTGTTTTAGAATATAAAAATCAGCAAAAAAAACTAAAAATGTAATTTTTTAACATTGCGAATTCCCTGCAAAGTTTTCATTATAGAGCCTCATTTTGGCACACGCTTTCTACGTCAAATTAAACAAATTACAAAAAAAATGTGGAATTTTATGCCATAATTAGCAAACTTTGCAGACATCTTGCAAAGTATTATTGCAATTATTTATTGGAGCAAGCGGAATGAGTTCGACCATTTTGGTTATTCATGGACCGAATCTAAATTTGCTAGGAAAGCGTGAACCCGAAGTTTATGGTTACCTCACTCTTGAGGATATAAATCAACAGCTCATTTCACAAGCGCAAAAAGCATCAATTTCTATAGATACTTTCCAAAGTAATTGGGAAGGCGCAATTGTAGACCGAATTCATCAAGCCGCGTTAGATGGCACACAATATATCATTATTAACCCTGCTGCATTAACGCATACCTCTGTTGCGGTACGTGATGCCTTGTTAGGGGTCGCTATTCCATTTCTTGAAGTCCATTTGTCGAATGTGCATGCACGTGAGGCGTTTAGACATCATTCATATTTATCAGACAAAGCCATTGGTGTGATTTGCGGTTTAGGCGCAAAAGGCTATGCCGCAGCACTCGACTTTGTTCTTGAAAAAATTCAACCTACTACACAATCTTAAACTAGGAATACTGTCCATGGATATTCGTAAAATCAAGAAACTCATCGACTTGATGATTGAATCTGACTTACAAGCGATTGAAGTTAAAGAAGGCGATCAGTCGATTGCATTAACTCGTCGCAGTCCAGTAGTAGCGGCAGCAGTTCCTGCAATGCCTGCACCTTCTGCAGAAGTACCATCTGCACCTAAATCTTCACCACGTGGTGCTGTTGAAACTTCTCCAATGGTTGGCGTGTTCTATGCAGCACCAAGCCCAGGTGAAGCACCATTTATTAAAGTGGGTCAAACTGTTTCTGCTGGTGAAACGCTTGGCATTATCGAAGCAATGAAAATCATGAACCCAATTGAAGCAACTCAAAGTGGCGTGATTGAAGAAATTCTAGTTAAAAATGGCGAAGTGATTCAATTTGGTCAACCACTCTTCCGCTACCGCGCTTAAGACCTCGGGGATTCACAATGTTGCAAAAAGTTTTAATTGCAAACCGTGGTGAGATTGCCCTGCGCATCACCCGAGCTTGCAAAACTTTAGGGATCAAAACCGTGGGTATCTATTCAGATGCCGATAAAGACCTGATGCACTTACGCTTTTGTGATGAAGCCGTGTGTATTGGTCCGGGTGCGAGCAGTGAAAGTTACCTGAATATTCCTGCAATTATTACTGCAGCAGAAATTACAGGTGCAGATGCCATTCACCCTGGTTATGGTTTCCTTGCCGAAAATGCCGAATTTGCTGAAATTGTAGAAAGTTCAGGTTTCATTTTCATTGGTCCACGCCCTGAGCATATTCGCTTAATGGGTAACAAAGTTTCTGCAATTACTGCAATGCGTAAAGCTGGCGTACCAACTGTACCAGGTTCAGCACACGCCGTTACACCGCACAATGCTTTAGCTGAAGCCAAAGAAATTGGTTTCCCGCTCATTGTAAAAGCTGCTGCTGGTGGTGGTGGTCGTGGTATGCGTATTGTAGAGCGCGTAGACACCTTGCTTGAATCAGTTCAAGCAGCTCAACGTGATGCAGAAATGTGGTTTGGTGATGACACGGTCTATATGGAGCGTTTCTTACAAAAGCCACGCCACGTAGAAGTACAAGTATTGGCTGATGGTAATGGTCACGCGATTCACCTTTATGACCGCGACTGTTCATTACAACGCCGTCACCAAAAAGTGCTTGAAGAAGCGCCAGCACCTAACTTACCAGAACAAGCACGTGCCGATATTTTAGAAGCGTGTGTTAATGCATGTAAGTTAATGCAATACCGTGGTGCAGGTACTTTCGAATTCTTATTTGAAGATGACGAATACTTCTTCATTGAAATGAATACCCGTGTTCAAGTTGAGCACCCTGTAACTGAAATGGTGACAGGTATCGACATCATTGAACAACAATTGCGTATTGCTGCAGGTCTAGGTTTAGACATTGAGCAAGATCAGGTTGAAATTCGTGGTCACGCAATCGAATGTCGTATTAACGCAGAAGACCCAACCACCTTCGTACCTTCACCGGGTAAAATTGAACACTTCTATGCCCCAGGTGGTGCAGGTGTTCGTGTAGATTCACACATCTACGAAGGTTATAGCATTCCGCCGTATTACGACTCAATGATTGCTAAACTGATTGTGCATGGTAAAGATCGTGAAACCAGTATTGCGCGTATGCGTCAAGCCTTGGATGAAACTATCTTAACAGGAATTAAAACCAACATTCCTTTGCACAAAGACTTGATTCTGCAAGATAAAAACTTCTGCAAACAAGCAATGGATATTCACTATCTTGAAAAGCATTTGCTAAAGCAACTTGCTGGCAATGAAGAAGAAAAAGCATAAGTAATTAAGGTTGCTTAAGTTTAAAATAAAGAGCTGATGATTCAACGTCAGCTCTTTTTTATTGTTGAGAATAAAAGCTAAACCGTTCATCTATGCAGATCAGTATGAATAAAAAACCAATACTCCAAATGGAGTATTGGTTTAAAAATTGATTTAAAAACTGAGATCATTTTAGATCATCGAATGATGCAAAATACTAGACAAGATTAATCTAAAAACTCAATCATTAATGCCAATACTTCTGCGGTTTTTTCAGCATGCAACCAATGCCCTGCATGAGCAACTGTTTCAACTTTTGCGTGAGGAAACTGTGCTTGAATAGCGGCATAATGCTCAGGCGCTTCAATGTAAGGCGAATTACCACCACGAATAAACAAAGTATCTACATTACTCTGCACCGTCTGCCATGACAAAATTTCTGCATAATGTTCACGTAATGCATTTAAGTTAAATAACCATTGCCCTTTGCTAAATGACTTCATCAAAAATTGCACGACCATTTCTTCTTGAAGATGCTCACGCATAATTTCCATCGCCGCTTGGCGACTTTCAACTTGTGCATCTTGCACAGCAAACAAAGCTGTAAAAATTTGATCGTGACGATTTTCAGGATAAGCAAAAGGACAGATATCCAATAAAACCAATTGCTGTAAACGCTCGGCAGCCAAAGGCGCCAAAGTCATTGCAACCTTACCGCCCATTGAATGCCCAACCATAGAAAACTGTTTGATATTCAAGCTGTTCAGTGTTTCTAAAACATCTTGTGCCATTGCTGCATAATTCATGTCATCACAATGCGCAGACTTACCATGATTGCGCACATCTAATTGAATTACGGTGCGCTGTTCTTGAAATGCACGTGCGAGCATGCCTAAATTACTCAAACTACCAAATAAACCATGAATAAAAACCAAAGATGGCAATGTAGATTCAGGCTGATTTTGCGTGATTTGATAATTTAATAACATAAAATAGACTCTAAACTTGAATACAAATGATTAATCTATTTAATGAGTTTTGAGTTTATAAATCAAATTTTATATGTGCTTTTTATCGTGAAACTTATAATATTGCTTAGGCTATTTGTATAAACCTAAGCAATAACATACAAGATGAACTTTTCTTAAAATTTTATTTAAAATAATTCAAAGGCAACTTCAAATAACGAATGCCGTTGGCCTCAGGTTGTGGGAACTTACCTGCGTCCATATTGATTTGAATGGATGGCAGAATCAATTTAGGCATCGTTAAAGTGGCGTCACGTTGGGTTCGCATTTCAATAAACTCAGCTTTGCTTACCCCTGTATGAATATGAATATTCTGCTCTTTTTGAGTTTTGAGCAGCGTTTCGTGTTCATATTTTTCACGTGATTCTGGTAGATAATCATGGCATAAGAACACACGTGTTTCTTCAGGCAATGCATATAGTGTTTGCACAGAATCGTACAACTGCCCTGCACTGCCTTTCGGGAAATCACAACGCGCCGTACCATAATCAGGCATAAACAAAGTATCACCTACAAATACAGCATCACCGATCACATAGCTTAAACAAGCAGGCGTATGCCCCGGTGTAGGGATGTTATAGGCTTGTAATTCACCAATCATAAAAGTTTCATGATCGTCAAACAGATAATCAAATGATTGGTGTGAATTGAAATATTTAATATCCAAGTTATAGATGGCACTAAATGTTTCTTGCACAATCGAAATTTTATGGCTCATGGCAATTTTACCACCCAGCTGCTCTTTTAAATATTGAGAAGCTGTCAGGTGGTCGGCATGCACATGCGTTTCTAAAATCCATTCAACCGTTAATTCATTTTTTTGGATGTAAGCAATGATTTCATCGGCATGAATTGTTGAAGTAGTCGCAGATGCAGGGTCATAATCCAACACGCTGTCAATGATGGCACATTGACGTGTTGCAGGATCACTCACCACATAACTGAATGTATTGGTATTTTCATCAAAAAAATGCTGAATATCTGCGTGCATCTTATGCTCCTGCAATCTTACGATGAATGAGAATCCCCACCAACATCGCAACAATAAAATAGATTGCTTGATAATAACCTAAACCAATCAAGGTTAAACTTGGCGCAGGACAAATTCCTGCAACGCCCCAACCGATACCAAAGATAAAACTACCTGTGATCAGTTTAGAGTCAATTTGAGTTTGTTTAGGCAAATCAATTGGTTCATTTAAAATGGTTTTTGGTTCAGCTTGACGCATAATTCTTTGGAATGGAATAAAGGCAACTGCAATTGCCCCCATCATAACAAATGCCAGACTTGCATCCCATGTACCGAAAAGATCGAGGAAGTTTAAAACTTTTTCAGGATTCGACATACCAGAAAGAATCAATCCAACTGAAAAAATACCACCAAAAACAAAGGCTAAGAAATTTTTCATTTAGAATGCTCCTGTGATATGGCGGATAACATAAACGGTAATAAAGCCAGCTAACATAAAGGTACCTGTTGCTGCAATGGAGCGCTTAGATAAACGACTCATGCCACAAATACCATGTCCACTGGTACAACCCGAACCCAAACGAGTACCGAAACCAACCAACAATCCCGCCACAATCATCATCAATGGGCTTGCATTCAATTCAACTTTAGGTTGAGCCACGATGCCATAGAAAAAAGGCACAATGAAAATACCTAACACAAACCACAATGCAGGCGTTTTGAACAGCGTTTGCGGATTTAATACTTGAGCCAGTAAACCACTAATGCCTGCAATACGACCATGAACATATAAATAGCCCACGACTGCAAGACCAAGCAATCCACCACCGATTAATGCCAGCAGATAATCATGCATTTTGAACACCCAAAACAATATATGTTTTTATAATATATTATTGTAATTATTATTCAACTATTCTCTTGTAAGTTTTGTAAACTTCATCTGACTATTCGTCTATGTTTGCGATGTGAGAGAGATTTCGCAAGTTTTTGGCTGATATTAAGTCATAAGGCAGAAAATTTAGTCATTCTAAATGACTGCCTCATAACGTAATAAAGATATATCAAAATAGACAGCAACGACAAAAGTTGAGGGCATTAGACTCATTTGTGAGCAAGCGCAATAAGTTCTTTTTTATGCCGACGAATTACACGTTTAGCAGCATCTAACATAATGCGATTGGTAGTCTCATCATCACCAAAGTCAATAGGTTTAGCTGGACACATTGGACGAGCTTTTCGATCTTCGATTGTGTAGTCTTTAAGACGCTTACCCATACTGCACCTCTCAGAATTTCTTGACTTTCACTAATATAACATAAAATTTAGTTTGTTAAAAAATCATCAATACGAGTTTTTAATTACCCTATTTATTGCTTAATTTGGACGCCATTCAATGTAAATTGCAACATATCATGCATCTACGATATCTACAAAATTAGCATTTAAAACTTTTGCCAAATCGCTTGGTGTTAAACCAATATCTAATCCCCGCTTCCCTCCACTCACATACATAGTTGCAAGCTGTTGAGCGGATGCATCAATCACTGTTTTCAGTTGTTTCTTCTGCCCAATTGGACTAATGCCCCCAACCAAATAACCTGTCAAACGCTCAGCATCTTTAGGATCAGCCATGTGTACTTTTTTACACTGAAAAGCAGCCGCAACTTTTTTAAGATTTAATTGGTAATGGACAGGTAAAATCGCCACAAAATAATGCTTATCATCACTGACCAATAAAGTTTTAAATACTTCTGTGACATCTAAGCCTAACTTCTCCGCAGCTTCTAAACCAAAACTTTTAGCATTATGATCATGTTCATATTCATGCATAGAAAATTGAATTTTCTTGGCTTTTAAAAGTTTAGCTGCTGGAGTCATTGAAAAAATACTGTAAAAAACGATGCTCAAATTATACGCTTGATTGAGATTAAAAGTGAATTCGCTTAGGCCATTTTTAAATATAAAAGTAACTATCGAAAAAATAGCCTAAAATCATTAACTTGGTTTACGTGAATTTTCAACCAACACGTTAGCTAAGCGCTGTGCATGCGCAATCACGCGATCCAACCAACGTTGTGCCGCCAACAACTCTAAACCTGTCGCAGCATTGAGCTGATTCACGGCAATATATTGCAGCATTTTTTCACGGTTTTCGGCACGTTGATCTTCTGTCCATTTTTTCAAATTAGATAATTCGGTATTTAGACTTAGTACATGTTTATGCACATCAAAATCATCCATTTCTTTTAGATGTTCATCAAGAATTTGTACAAAATCTAAGCCAACTTGATAAATTGCAGGTTGGGTGCGTATTTCTTTTGCTAAAGTAATATTTTCCAAATCACTTCGTAAAACACGTAAATACACCATCAAACGAAGCATCGCCATTAAACGCTGTTGATCGGCTTCATTTTCTGAAATCGACATTTCTTCCAAATAGCGTTGGACTTGAATGAGTACTTCATCTAGCTGTAATAAACGTACTTTTGAAGGTAATCTTCCCTCTTGGATAGCCAGTTTTAGCATCACCAAAACGTCATACAAACTATGGTAAATCACCTTTGATGCAGCATGAATAGCCAAGGCGGGCACAGATAAACTCGCTTGATCGAGATAACATAAAACCGATTGAGTTTGATCGGGGATAATTTTCATAATCAGTTTTTCGAACTGACGGATAAAAGGCAAAATAATCAAAGTACCAGAAATACTGAATGCTGTATGAAATGCAGCAACAATCACCACATTGTCCCATGTTGCCATAAGACGTTGATTTTGTGTTAGCTCAAGAAATAACGGTTTTAAAATAATAAAAGCAAAAATGGATGAAATGATGTTAAAAATCACATGAACCGCTGCAGTACGTTTGGCATTTGCAGTTGAACCAATTGCAGCAATAATGGCTGTCGCCACCGTACCAATATTCTGTCCAATCACCAAACCTAAAGCCTGTTGCAAATCAATCGCACCACTGGCCAATGCTGCTAAGGTCGCGGTAATTGCAGCACTTGAAGATTGCAACAGAATGGTCATGATAATACCGACCAAAACCAAACTGAGTTGCGCAATCAAAGATCTACTTGAAAATACTGATAAATCGACACGTTCAGCAAAACCTGACATGGCAACTTGCAACATATCAATGCCAAGGAAAATCAGACTAAAACCTGCCAATGTCATTCCAAATAATGCAACTCGCCCCTGACTAAATAATTTGAGCATTGCACCCAAACCCAGCAAAGGTAATGCAAAACTGGTGATGGAAAATTTAACACCTAAAAATGCCACCATCCAACCCGTACTGGTTGTGCCAATATTCGCACCAATAATGACACCAATTGCCTGAGCAAAAGTAAGAATCCCCGCACTAACAAAACCAATCGTGGCTAAAGTTGTTGCCGTAGAAGACTGTACAATTAAAGTTAAACCGATGCCTGAAAGCACAGCTTTAATGGGTGAACCTGTGAACTTAGACAACCAAATACGCAAGGTTTCCCCTGCCATATCTTTTAAGCTGTCCGTCATCATGGTCATACCAATCAAAAATAGGCCAATACCACCACATAATTGTACAAAGACTTCTAACACACTTACTCCCTGTGCAATAAGCAATTTTCAAAGTGCTAAAAAGCCGATATTGTACGTACTTTTATCTTAAAATTGCAGTTTATTTGTTCTATTCCAATAGTTTATATTAAATAAAAAACTTGTCATCAATTTGACATATTATTAAACCTAAGGATAGATCGGACTCCATTGGTTTATCCAATCATTCGATAAAACAAAACGAAACCTCTGTATTATGCTGACACGATACAATTCAAATCTGTGAATGGCTTGACTAGGTCAATCGCTCACCTCAAAATCAGTATATATACTCACATACGCCAAAATGACAGATATAGTTTTAATATGATTTTTAATACTTTTAGAAAATATCCATCTATAAAAATATTCAGTATTGGTTGTACTGTTTTAACGCTAGCAGCTTGCTCTCCACTAGGAGGTGGTTCTCTTGCAAAACGCTCAGCTAAACTTTCTACAGGGATCCAAAAGGCTTATGCTGTGCATCCTGATACAGCAAATCGTGTAGCACCAATCATTGTACAAAGTGCAGAACAACATAATGTTGATCCTCTGCTTGTCGCTGCAGTTATTAGACAAGAATCGAATTATCGTGCCTATGCTGTTTCACCTTCAGGTGCAGTTGGGTTCACACAAATTATTCCACGTTATTGGCAGCAGACTTGTCCTGGCGATTTATTCCATGAACATACCAATATCAACTGTGGTACATTTATTTTAAATCATTATAAAAATCAGTCGGGTAAATGGCCTAAAGCTTTGGCCTATTACAATGTGGGACCTACTGGCTACAATAGTAATCGAAAAAAGAAAAAGCAAGGTAAACGCTACGCGAAACAAGTCAAACAGCACCAAAAAAACTTAAAAGATGCACTTTAATTTTGACTTACTAGCTTAATAAAGTAGCCAATACCCGTTGAATTAAAGCCATCCTCAGATGGTTTTATTTTCCTTTCTTTTTCTACTTTTCTTCTTAATATTTTCTTTCTCCCATAAAAAACACCCTCAACGTGAGTTGAGGGTGTTCGAATAATGAGCTGGCGATGACTTACTCTCACATGGGTAATCCCACACTACCATCAGCGCGAAGAGGTTTCACTTCTGAGTTCGGGAAGGGATCAGGTGGTTCACTCTTGCTATGGTCGCCAGCACAACTGTTTACGGAGACTTGCATTGGTCTTATTCACGATGGTG
>NZ_VPBQ01000015.1:0-57651 GCF_013418635.1 Acinetobacter sp. YH12131 | reverse complement strand
GCAGGGTCTTGTGGTGGTGCGCCTTTGGAAATAATCAAACAATATATTCAGAATCAACAAGGTTGAAATTTGTGAAATTCACCTCCACCCTGACTGACGGGTGGAGTCCTCTTTCACTTGGAGATAGATTGTATTAGACAGATTAAATGAGCAACCACAACACAATTGGCAAAGTTAATGCGGCGAATACGGTTTGCAAGCTAATAATTGAAGCCATTAAACGACTATCTCCCCCTAAAACTTGTGTAAGTACATAAGCTGCCGATGCAGTAGGTAAAGCAAAAAACAAAACTAAAATTTGCGACTCCAACACTGGAACATTTAAGCTCTGACAAATTAGCCAAGCCAAAGCAGGCATAAATAACAAACGCCCGAACACATTCAATGCCAATGCGAATACATCTCGTTGCAAGCCATTAAATTGTAATGCTGCGCCCACACACATTAATCCCAAAGGCAAACTGCATAACGCTATTTGACGAATAAAATGCGCTGCACCTTCCCACAAGCTCAAATCTGATAAATTAAATAGACCGCCAACAATACACCCTAAAATTAATGGATTTTTCATTAATGACCATAGGATTTGCTTTGCCTGTAAAGTCTTAGTATCGCTTAAAGCCAGCACAGATAAAACATTCACCAATGGAATGCAGAACACCAAAATAATCGCAAACAGCGCCATGCCCTGCACCTGAAACAATGCTGCGACCAAAGCCAAACCGATATACGTATTAAAACGTACCATGCTTTGCATATACACCCCAAAACGGACTGCGGGTGTTTTAAAGTAGCCGCGAAAAGCATATAACAGACAACCAACCAAAGCCACAACAATCCCTACGACCGACAAAATCTGTGCAATTGATTTCGCTTCAATATTTGCTGTGGCGAGGTTTAAAAACAACATGCTGGGGAACAAAATATAGTAATTTAACTTTTCTGCACCCTTCCAAAATGGCTCATCCAGCATACGTGATTGCTTAAGCAGATAACCCATTGCAATTAAGGCAATCAAAGGAAAAAGTGCAATAAAAATTAAATGGGTCATAGGGTGCTCTGTATGTGTTACTGCTACGCTGTTCTTTTTGAATTATTGCTTAATAAACAAAGTAAATTTATTGGATATTATAGAGATTTTTTTTGTGCTTATCCTGTTTTGCTTAGGCTATTTTAGAGCCACAAAATGTGAAAAGGATCATGATAGCAACTTGCATCCACATCACCTTTCACATGGATTCTGAATTAACGATGGGTATGAATAGACATCACAATCCCCATGCTCGCCAACATGGAAATGACTGCCGTTCCACCATAACTCATAAGTGGCAATGGATCACCCGTTACAGGTAAAATACCACTCACCATCCCTGAGTTTAGAAATACAAAGAAAAAGAAAGTAAGACCAACCGTGCCTGCATACAAACGCCCGAAATTATGGAAACAATTCATCCCAATCATCAAACAACGTAAAATAATCGCGGCAAACAAACTGAACAGTAAAAACACGCCAATAAAACCAAACTCTTCGGCATAGGTCGACATAATAAAGTCAGTATGATGTTCAGGCAGATAACCCAAATGTGATTGCGTTCCTTCTAAATAACCTTTACCTGTAAAACCGCCTGACCCAATGGCAATTTTGGATTGAATAATATTCCAGCCTGCCCCCAAGGCGTCCGACTCTGGGTCAAATAAGGTGAGTACCCTTTTCTTTTGGTATTCCTGCAAAAAGAACATCCAAAGCAACGGTGCTGCAACAGCCAATGCGGTGATTGCCCCCAATATTAATCGCCATGACATGCCACTTAAAAATAGCGCAAAGACACCGGGAATAATCAAACCAATGTTTAAATCGGGTTGCAATGCCACCAAGACAAAAGGAATCATCATAATCACTAAAGCGACAATGATATGGATCAATTTAGGCGGGAAAGCACGACGCGAAAAATACCACGCCATCATCAATGGCATGGCAAATTTCATAAATTCACTGGGTTGCATACTGCCAATACCCGGCAAGCTGATCCAGCGTTTTGCCCCCATACGGGTTTCACCAATGACCAAAACCAAAGCCAGCATGATGACTGCAAAGATATAAAAATATGGACTGGCAGCTTGATATACCTTAGGCGGAATTTGCGCCAAAATAATCATGGCGATAAAACCAATGCCAAAACTGGTTGCTTGACGCAGCACCATCCCCATATCTTGCGCGGTGGCACTATATACCACCATTAAACCCAGAATCGCATTTAAAATCAGAAAACACAGCAACCATGGATCTAAATGTAATTTAGTCCAGTGTGAGGAATCATTTTTAATGCTTCTACCATCACGTAATGAGTGACGTAAAAAACGATACTGCTGCGATGGATTCATGCGACTCAAAGGTATTTAAAATAGACAGGATGGACAATTATAGAAGCAAAGCGGCACAGAGTGAATCATTAAAGCTTAATCGTTGAAGATTCAAGTTTAACGCGGTGTTAATTACACTAGATTTTTATCATCCATGTTGTTGTGAGGTTAAAATTAAACGTGCCAGCTCTAAATCATCGGGATAGGTGATTTTAATATTATCCGAACGACCGTGCACAACATTTACAATTTGCCCTGCTGCTTCTAAAGCACTGGCCTCATCGGTAATCGTCAATTGCTGTTTTAATGCAGATTCAATGGCTGTTTTAAGCACATCAAGTTTAGCAATTTGCGGAGTTTGCGCTTGCCAAAGTTGGTCACGGCTTACCGTGGTTTCAATTTTTGTGCCTTGGCTTACCTTTTTTAAAGTATCACGCACTGGAATAGCCAAAATTGCACTTTGATCTGTTGCCAGTGCAGTCTGATACAACTGTTCAAGGCAAGCAGCTGTCACACAAGGACGCGCTGCATCATGCACCAAAACCCAGTCATCTGCATGGGCGATTTCAGATAAATAATGCAGTGCATTTAAGACTGAATCCACTCGCTCTGCACCACCTACGCAAAAATGTGCTTTTTCTTTTTGTGCCAAGTTTAGGTTTTGCGCTACATCATCTGCTTGACCAATCGCCAAAACATAACCCGCTAAAGGCAAGTGATTTAAACGTGCGATGCTGTGCGCTAAGACTGTTTGATCTTGAATATACTGATATTGTTTAAGTTCAGTTCTAGAAAAACGACTACCAGAACCCGCTGCGGGAATAACCGCCCAAAGTTTAGGGTGTCGGGGCGGTTGCTGCTGCAAGTTGTTGTGATTCATTGGTGCGTAAATCTACTGTGGAATTCGGTTGAATATAAATTGGTTTATATTGTGTGCTGATGGTGCTCATTTGCACAAAGGTTTCATGTGGCTTAATTAAGCCTAAATCTAAACGGGCATGCTCTTCAATGGCTTCTACCCCATTTTTTAAATCATAAACTTCTGCTGCAAGTACACGATTGCGCTCCTTCAGCTCTGTATTTAATTCTATTTGTTGTTGGATTTTTTCTGTCAGTGCAGCATGGTCACGATAACCACCTTCACCAAACCAGTGTAAATATTGAAACCCTGCGATCAAAAAGATCGCAAGGCCCAACAATGCTTTACTCGCTTTGGAGTCAAATACATTTAATAATGACATCTACTGATTTCGCTTAGTTCAAACCTTTGAACTCAGCTTTACCGCGATATGCAGCATTCGTCAATTCTTCAATACGAAGTAATTGGTTATATTTTGCTACACGGTCAGAACGGCACAGTGAACCAGTCTTGATTTGACCTGCTGCTGTACCTACTGCAAGATCCGCAATTGTAGAATCTTCAGTTTCACCTGAACGGTGTGAAATAACAGTTGTGTAACCATTGGCTTTCGCAAGGTAAATTGCATCAAGCGTTTCAGTCAAAGTACCAATTTGGTTGTACTTGATCAGGATTGAGTTACCTACTTTTTCATCAATACCGCGTTGCAAGATTTTCGGGTTAGTAACGAACAAGTCATCACCGACCAATTGAATCTTGTCACCTAAGATCGAAGTAAGGTAAGACCAACCTTCCCAATCAGACTCATCTAAACCATCTTCAATTGAGATAATTGGATATTGATTTACAAGACCTGCTAAATAGTCAGAGAATTGGTTGCTTGTGAATGCTTTGTTGCCTTCACCTGCAAGAATGTACTGACCATTTTTGTAGAATTCTGAAGATGCACAGTCAAGCGCCAACATGATGTCAGAACCCGCTTTGTAGCCAGTCTTCTCAATAGCTTCAAGAATAACTGTGATTGCTTCTTCGTTAGAACGTAAGTTTGGCGCAAAACCACCTTCGTCACCCACTGCTGTGTTCAAACCTTTTTGGTTCAATACAGATTTTAATGAGTGGAAAATTTCTGCACCAGCACGTAATGCTTCAGAAAATGAAGTGAAGCCCACTGGCTCAATCATAAATTCTTGAATATCAACGTTGTTGTCTGCATGTGAACCACCATTTAAGATGTTCATCATTGGTACAGGCATAGTTAAAATGCTGTTGTTACGAAGGTCTGCGATGTATTGGAAAAGAGGAATTTTCTTTTCGTCAGCAGCAGCGCGCGCAGCAGCCAAAGACACGGCTAAAGTTGCGTTAGCACCTAATTTTTCTTTGTTTTCAGTACCATCAAGCGCAATCATGGTGTTGTCGATGTCTTTTTGTTCAAACACAGACTTACCAAGTAAAGCATCACGAATTAAAGTATTGACGTTATTTACCGCAGTTTTAACGCCTTTACCCAAGTAACGTGCTTTATCGCCATCACGAAGTTCTAGAGCTTCACGAGAACCAGTTGAAGCACCTGATGGTGCACATGCACGGCCAACTACGCCAGATGCTAAGATTACGTCTGCTTCGATGGTTGGGTTACCACGAGAGTCCAAAATTTCACGTGCACGAATGTCAACGATTTGGCTCATGAACAATTCCTCAGTTGATTAATAACGTGATGCTTTAGGCATCAATGAGTCTATAATTTAATATGGATCTAATTTAGTGTGTATCTAGCTTTTGGAAACCTTTTACCAAGGTATCCAATTCTTTAAGCTGTGCCAAGAACGGCTCAAGTTGTGATAGACGCAATGCACATGGGCCATCACACTTTGCCTGCTCTGGTTCAGGATGTGCTTCTAGGAATAAACCTGCCAAGCCAGTTGCCATACCTGCACGTGCCAAGGTGGTAATTTGTGCACGACGACCACCTGCCGAATCTGCACGACCACCCGGAGTTTGCAAAGCATGGGTTACATCAAAGAACACAGGTACATTCATTTCTTTCATGATGTCAAAGCCCAGCATATCGACAACCAAGTTGTTGTAACCAAATGCTGAACCACGCTCACAAAGAATCAATTTGTCATTCCCTGCTTCTAAACACTTATGCAAAATATGACGCATTTCGTGCGGCGCAAGGAATTGTGCTTTTTTGATGTTGATAATGGCTTGAGTTTTTGCCATCGCTTCAACCAAATCGGTTTGGCGACTTAAAAACGCAGGAAGTTGAATAATGTCAGCTACTTCTGCCACAGGTGCAGCCTGATATGGCTCATGCACATCGGTGATAATTGGCACATTAAAATGCTTTTTAATGTCAGCCAGCCACTCAATGCCTTTTTCCAAGCCTGGGCCACGAAACGAGTTCAGGCTTGAACGGTTGGCTTTATCAAAACTGGCTTTGAACACATACGGGATATCTAAGCGTTTGCAAATATCCACATAGGTTTCAGCAATTTCAAAAGCAAGGTCTTTGGACTCAAGGACATTCATGCCGCCAAACAATACAAATGGCAAATGATTCGCCATTTGTATATCACCTAAACGTACAATTTCCTGTGGTTTTAATAGTGACATTTAAACTTCCTAGTCTATTCCTAAAGCCATCTTATTTGTTCTTTTGATGCTGTTGCTTCGCTGCACCAATAAAGCCTGCAAACAATGGGTGTCCATCACGTGGCGAACTGGTAAATTCTGGGTGGAATTGTACCGCAATAAACCATGGGTGTTGCGGAATTTCCACAGTTTCAACCAAGTGCTGAATTGGTGAATAACCCGAAATTTTTAGCCCTGCTTCTTCAAGCACTGGAATATAACGGTTATTCATCTCATAACGGTGACGGTGACGCTCAACAATTTCATTAGAACCGTACACTTGTGCAGTTTTTGTGCCTTCTACCAATTCAGATTTTTGTGCACCTAAACGCATTGTGCCACCTAAATCAGAATCGACAGAACGCTGTTGCACTTCACCGCGCTCATCTAACCATTCAGTGATCAAACCAATGAGTGGTGACTTGGTTGAACGGTTAAATTCTGTTGAGCTTGCATCAGCAATACCGGCCACGTTACGTGCATATTCAATCACAGCCAACTGCATACCTAAACAGATACCCAAGAAAGGTACACCGTTTTCACGCGCATACTGGATTGCCTGCATTTTACCTTCAGTACCACGCTCACCAAAGCCGCCTGGTACTAAAATCGCATCTGCATCTTTCAGTACAGTGCGTACATCTTGGCTTTCTAGTTCTTCAGCATTAACGTAGTCAATTTCAACTTTGACACGGTTTTGGATACCCGCATGCAGCAATGCTTCGTTTACAGATTTGTAAGCATCTGGCAGTTCAACATATTTACCCACCATCGCCACACGAACGCTGTACTCTGGGTTCAATAATGCTTCAACTACGTTGTCCCAATCAGATAAATCTGCTTCTGGAAGGTCATTGAAGCCAAAACGCTCACAAATTAAATCATCAACGTCTTGTTCATAGAATGTACGCGGAATTTGGTAGATGGTTTTGGCATCTTTACATACCACAACCGCACGTGCTTCTACGTTGGTAAATAACGCAATTTTACGGGTAGTGTCAGCATCAACATCATGTTCAGTACGGCAGATGAGAATATCTGGCTGAATACCGATAGATAACAATTCTTTAACTGAGTGTTGAGTTGGCTTGGTTTTTAACTCTGCCGCAGATTTGATATATGGCAATAAAGTTAAGTGCATGAGCATAGTACGCTTATGCCCTAATTCCACCATCAATTGACGTACAGATTCCATGAATGGGAGAGATTCAATGTCGCCTACTGTACCGCCAATTTCTACGATTGCGACATCGTAGCCTTCGCCAGCGCGAAGTACACGTTCTTTAATATTATCGGTAATGTGTGGAATCACCTGAACAGTACCGCCCAAGTAATCACCACGGCGCTCTTTGTTTAGAACGTCTTGATACACGCGACCAGATGTAAAGTTATTTAACTTGGTCATTTTCGCACGACGCAAGAAACGTTCGTAATAACCCAAATCTAAGTCAGTTTCGGCACCATCCTCTGTGACAAAAACTTCACCATGTTGGAAAGGACTCATTGTCCCTGGATCGACATTAATGTATGGATCCATTTTGACCATGGTTACTTTTAAACCACGGGCTTCTAAAAGTGCAGCAACTGAAGCAGCTGAAATACCTTTACCTAGTGATGAAACTACACCACCAGTCACGAAAATAAAATGGGTCATTGGGTTTCTCGTACAATCGAGCCTAAATCGGCCTGCAATGTTGCGCAATTTTACTTTACTCTGCACCAATAAAGCAAAGTCATTCCGCATCAATTCATAGAACAATAAACAATTGGTTATTCTATCAGCATTTCCTATAAAAAATTAGAACTTCTTGAGAGGATTTTCATCTGTCATTTTATTGCTATAATACGTCCGTCTATCCGATCTTTTATTTTGTGCAATTATGAATAAGAAACTTTTAATTTGTGGTGCAATTGCAACGGCGTTGTTATTAACTGCATGTGTAAAAAAAGAACAGCCAAAGCAAGATGAGCAAGAACAAGTAGAGGTTCAAACTGAACAAACTACTGAAACTGCTCAATTTGAACCACTAGAACCTGTTGAAAACATTCAAGATGCTGAACCAGAAGCGCCTGCACAGGTAGAAGTGGAGCGCACTGAAACAGTGAACACCACAACTGAAATCCGTCGTGAAACACCTGCACAACCTGCTGCTGCACCTGCGCCTGCGCCGAAAGCGGCAGCTCCTGTAGCAGAAGATAAACCAACTCAAGCACGTCCAAGCAATAACACAGGTGCTCAATCTGAAGATGATGCTGTTGCCGCTGCGATTGCTGCTGCAACCCCAGCACTTGAGAACTAAGTGCTCACTTAAAACTAAGCTTTAAGTTAAAGTCAGTTTTAAGGTGTAAGTTCTTATCTTAGATTTGAATTGACGTTAAAAAACCCAGTCATTGTGTACTGGGTTTTTTATTCATTTGGATGAGTCTTCGCTGAGATAACTCGTGAATACATTTGCAATACAGCTACCTATTTCTATATAGGTTTGTGCGCTTCACTTTAACTTGCCTGCAGCAACTGCGATTGCACTTTAAAATAATTAGAAATTAAACGCGATGCCCAAGATTTAGTAAAACCGACACCTTCATAAAAACCACAATGACTGCCTTTACGGGTCGTCACTACCATAATATTTGGCATTTTCCGTATGGTTTCTTTATAAGGATCAAAGTTTTTGATGTGGCACACTGGGTCATCTTCTGCATTTAAAACCATAAGCGGAATTTTGACATTCTCAAACACATAAATTGGGTTAATGGCTTGTGTGTAGCTGTCATAATCTTCAAAACCCGCCAATTCAAAATACGCCTTTTCAAACTCTGCCAATGTAGTCGCACTTAACACTTGCGATAAAGATTTTACGTTTTGCCAAATGTCCTGATGGGGCTGAATAAAAAACTGGAATAATTTTTTGGTCATCACTTTACTGTAAAAAGGATGCACATGCTGAAAGCCTAGTTCAGTGTTATATCCTGGGCACAGTGCAAACGCGGCTTTAATTGGGGTTTGCTCGCCTTCTTCGCCCAAATAGCGCACCAATAATCCTGTCCCTGCGGAAGAACCAACAGCATATAATTCAGATTGTGGAAATTGTTGCTGAATAAACACTATTTGTTCACGCAAATCATGCGTCGAACCAAACAGATTCATTTGTGGTACAGGCATAGGTAAATTGCCATGCCCACGACGTAAACATAAGGCAATACGCCACTGTGTCTGCTGATGTAAATCGCGCACCAACTCACGCATACTTTCCAAAGAACCTGTAATGGTATGCATTAAAACAATTGTGGGAGTATCTGCAGGTAAGTCATAACCCACCCAAGCAACTGCGGTGATACCGCCATCTTGCATAGTGAGTTGATCAACCCGATCATACCGCTGACGAATGGTTTTCTTTTTAATTAAATCAAAATATAAAAGATGCGCATGTGTATTGGACAGCCACGGTGTTGGACGGTATTTTTCTTTGAGCTGTGGTAAATAATCCAATACCCGACGGATTTCTCCATGTGGATGATAATACAACGTCGGTAAATCTGCGCCTGTGACCTGATCTAAAACCGCTTGTGTAATTTTCGCTATTTTTTGTAATGTAGACATCATTTTACTCCCAAGCAATACATGCACTTTCAAGCATGCCAACCCGAAACCGATTTCTATAAAACAACTTCATTGCCATACACACGCGGTATTTTATTTTTCGGTTGGCATAAAGGCAGCCATACGTTGTCCCATTTGCACAGCCAATGCCTCTAAACCACTTTTCGGGCGAATCATCACTTCAAAGTCCACAATTTGTCCTTGTGTATTGAATTGAATCATATCAATTCCTTTAAGTTTTTTATCTCCCACATTGGCGGAAAATTCAAGTACAACATTGCAACCATCTTCAGTATAAAACTCACGGTGATAAGTAAAGTTTTCAAAGACCTGAATTACATTGGTCAAAATAAAAAATACCACTTGTTTACCCGCATAAGGTTGGTACGCTACAGGTGAACGAAACACCACATCATCTGCCAGCAATTCACTCAAAATAGACATATCATGGTTTTGCAGCATTGTATGCCAACGCTGTACCGCTAATTTTGTTGTTTCCAAAGTCATGTTAAGTTCCTTTTTTTTGTTTTGATATTTCATTTCTATGCAGAGTCCCTGAGTGAGACTGAAGCACTGCTGCACTGGGCAGAAGCGATTATTAACTCTCTCCCCAGCCCCCTCCCAAAGGAGAGGGAGAAGGAATTACATTAAATTTTCGCTGCCAATTCAGCACCCTGACGAATTGCACGTTTGGCATCTAACTCGCCTGCTTCTTTCGCCCCACCAATTAAATGCACATTTTTGCCTGCTGCCTGTAATTGCTCATACATGGCGGTGTAAGACTCTTGCCCTGCACAAATCACCACATGATCAACTTCGAGCACTGTACTTTGACCATTGACGGTGATGTGCAAGCCTTGATCATCAATCAGGTCATAACTTGCCCCTGCAATCATTTTAACGTCACGGTTTTTTAAACCTGTACGATGAATCCAGCCTGTTGTTTTACCCAAGCCAGCACCCACGGATGATGCTTTACGTTGCAATAAATAAATTTCACGTGGCGATTCTTCAACTTTTGCTGCTTTTAAACCACCGACATGCGCATAATTGGTATCAATTCCCCATTCATCGTAGAATTTTTCAGGATTTAGACTACCACTTTCACCTTCATGGCTTAAATATTCTGCAGTATCAAAACCAATACCACCAGCGCCAATAATCGCAACACGTTGACCTACAGGCTTACGCTCTTTTAATACCTCAATATAGCTCAGCACTTTAGGGTGATTAATACCTGCGATATCCAATTGACGCGGGGTTACACCTGTTGCCACAACCACATCATCGAAGTCAGCATTGAGCAATTGTTCAAAACTAGCCGTATGATTCAATACCAATTTAATATTCGGTTGCAGCTCAATTTGGCGTTTGAAATAGCGCAAAGTTTCGTAAAACTCTTCTTTACCAGGAATGGTTTTAGCAATATTAAACTGCCCACCAATTTGATTCGATGCTTCAAAAATCGTCACCTGATGCCCACGTTCTGCAGCATAGGTTGCAAAGCTCAAACCTGCAGGCCCTGCACCAATCACCGCAATTTTTTTAGTCTGTGTTGCTTCTTTAAAAATGAGTTCTGTTTCATGGCAAGCACGTGGATTGACCAAACATGAAGCAATCTTCATTGAGAAAATATGGTCTAAACAAGCTTGGTTACAACCAATACATGTGTTGATTTCATCACTGCGACCTTGCTCTGCTTTTTGCACAAAGAAAGCATCTGCCAACATTGGACGTGCCATCGATACCATATCGGCATGTCCTGCAGCCAAAACATGCTCAGCCATTTCAGGGGTGTTAATACGGTTTGAAGTGATCAGTGGCACTTTAACCAAACCTTTTAATTTCTCTGTCACCCATGTAAAAGCTGCGCGAGGGACTTTGGTAGCAATGGTTGGGATACGTGCTTCATGCCAGCCAATCCCTGTATTGATAATGGTTGCACCTGCTTTTTCAATCGCTTGTGCCAATTGCACCACTTCTTCAAAACTCGAACCGCCTTCGACTAAATCCAACATCGACAAGCGGTAAATAATAATAAAGTTTTCACCCACTTCTGCACGGGTACGTTTAACAATTTCAATTGGGAAACGAATACGGTTTTCATAACTGCCGCCCCATTCATCATCACGATGGTTGGTACGCGCAACAATAAACTCATTAATTAAATAGCCTTCCGAACCCATGATTTCGACACCATCATAGCCTGCGTATTGTGCCAATTTGGCACAATTCACAAAGTCGGCAATGGTTTGCTGTACTTCTGCCGATGTTAGTGCATGTGGTTTACTTGGGTTAATCGGTGCCTGAATTGCTGACGGTGCGACAATATCGGGCTGATAGGAATAACGTCCCGTATGTAAAATCTGTAAAGCAATTTTGCCGCCTGCATCATGCACAGCCTGAGTCACCACTTTATGTTTTTCTGCTTCTTGACGAGTATCAAGTTTATTGCCGCCCGCAAAGGTTAAGCCTGCATCATTCGGTGAAATACCACCTGTTACAATCAGCCCAACGCCACCTTTGGCACGCTCTGCATAAAAAGCCGCCATACGTTCGTATCCACCCGGTGCTTCTTCTAGTCCAACGTGCATTGAACCCATTAAGACCCGATTTTTTAAAGTGGTAAAGCCTAAATCTAAAGGCGCAAGTAAATGTGGATAGTCAGACATAGAATCTCCCTGCTGGCAAAAATGCTGGCTGTTTTATGCTTAATGCAACTTGTTGCATACTTTTATATTCTAGATTTAATTTTTATGCAACATGTTGCATAATTAAAGCTGAAAAAAATAAAGTTGCTCTGTTTATGTCGCTCGCTCACGTTTTATTGACCAGTTTAATTGAAAAACCCAGTAACGGTATTGAATTGGCACGCCGTTTTGACCGCTCTATGGGGTTTTTCTGGAATGCGACCCATCAACAAATTTATCGCGAACTAAATACAATGCTGAAAAAAGGTTGGATTTCAACCTTAGAAGATGAAGATTCTAGCAGTCGTAGCAAAACCTATCAGGTAGAAGCTTTGGGGCGGCATGAACTGGCAAACTGGATGGTCGAGCAAAGCCCTCCTGCGCAATTACGCGAAGAGCTTATGGTACGTTTACGTGCCGAAGCCCAACTTGGCGGCAACAGTGTCTTGCCAGAACTGGAACGTCATTTGTTGCTCCATAAAGCCAAGTTGCACACCTATCAACAGATTTTTGCCAAAGACTTTAGCCAAGCACCAGCGAATAACCGCACCCTGTATATTCATAAAATGATTTTGCAGCTGGGAATAGATCAGGAAATTGGCTGGATTGCATGGCTAGAAAACGTGATTCCTGAACTAAAAAAGTTTGATGCCGAAGCTTCATCTTAAAAGTATATTTTTAAGTAAAAGCCCCCCATCAAAACTAAATCAGGATTACTCACCATACAGAAATGATCAGGCTATGCTATAAAGAATAACGCATCTTTAATTACAACCATGCAAGGAAATGCTGATGCCTTTTTACCGCATGCCCGATGGCGAAGCTCTATTTGTACGTGAATTTGGTCAAGGTGAGCCTGTGGTTGTGCTTTCAGGTTTAGGCATGCACAGTTGGCAATGGTTGCCATTTCTGTATCAACATAAAAAGCAGTATCGTTTTATTATTCCAGACTGGCGTGGTTTTGGGGGTTCAAACCTGTGTGCCGTTCCAGAACTGGATGCTATTTCGAGCCATTGGCAAGATTTAAACAGTCTGCTTCAACAACAGAACCTGCAACAATTTAAACTGATTGGCTATTCCATGGGGGCAACCACTGCCATGCATGGCATGCAATATGGACAATTGGCTGCGCATTTAAGCAGTTATTTACAAATTGACCAAGCACCAAAAATTGGGGTAGATGAAAACTGGCCTTATGGCTTATTTGGCAATCAACATCAACAATTTAAACAGTTATTGATTCATCTGTCCGAGTTTTTACATGATCACGCGCAATATACTGATATTCAACAAATGGATGTGTTGCAGCGTAAAAACTTAGTCGAACTTTGGCTAGAATTTATAGAATTACAAGCCAGCAATAAAATCAGTCCGTTTTTATTTAAACTGGCCGTCAAACGTCCTGTTTTACAACGCTATATTTTACCTACACAGCGTTTAGATTATTTACGCTGGTATATCGACAATTATTTACACCATCAGGAAGATTATCGTGAGGCTTTAACTCAACTGGGTTGTCCGACAGTCTTTTTTACAGGCGCACAATCGACCTTGTATGCGGCAGAAGGACAACGTCAAGTGATAGAAGCTATGCCGAATGCGAAACAAGTCATATTTCACCAATCTGGGCATACCCCTTTACTGACCGAACCGTTGAAATTTAATCAGGAAATTAGCCAATTTTTAAAACTAAACAGCTAAAGTAAAACGGTGGAAAATGTGGTTTGCAATATTTTCCACCGTAGCATCATTAGACCTAGATTTAGTTTAGATCTAGATTTAATTGGCAAAAGCCGCGATACCCGTTTGCGCACGACCTAAAATTAGCGCATGCACATCGTGCGTCCCTTCATAGGTATTCACGACTTCCAAATTGACCAAATGCCGCGCCACGCCATATTCATCACTGATACCATTCCCACCAAGCATATCGCGCGCCATACGAGCAATCTCTAAGGCCTTGCCACAGTTGTTGCGTTTAATCAGCGAAGTACCTTCGAGTGAAGCAATACCCTCATCTTTCATACGACCAAAACGTAAAGCAATTTGTAAACCCAGCGCGATTTCGGTTTGCATATCGGCAAGTTTCTTTTGAATGAGCTGATTGGCCGCCAAAGGACGTCCGAACTGAATCCGATCCATCGTATATTGATGCGCAGTATGCCAACAAAACTCAGCCGCACCCATAGCACCCCAAGCAATGCCATAACGTGCACTATTTAAACAAGTGAACGGCCCTTTTAAACCACGCACTTCAGGTAACATATTTTCTTCAGGCACAAAAACATTGTCCATGACAATTTCACCTGTGATTGAAGCGCGTAAACCAACCTTGCCTTGAATGATTGGTGCAGAAAGTCCATCCCAACCTTTTTCTAAAATAAAACCGCGAATATCACCCACTTGCCCATCTGCTGAAACTTCTTTTGCCCACACCACAAATACATCGGCAATTGGACTATTGGTAATCCACATTTTCGCACCGTGTAAACGATAACCGCCTGCAACTTTATGTGCTCTGCTGTTCATACTGCCAGGGTCGGAGCCAAAATCAGGTTCAGTCAGACCGAAACATCCCACCCATTCACCCGAAGCAAGTTTGGGTAAATATTTCTGTTTTTGTGCTTCACTGCCAAACTCATAAATTGGCACCATCACCAATGAGCTTTGTACACTTGCCATAGAACGATAGCCTGAATCGACCCGTTCAATTTCACGTGAAATTAGCCCATAACTCACATAATTTAAACCTGCACCGCCATATTGTTCAGGTATGGTTGAGCCTAACAAACCAAGCTCACCCATTTCACGGAAGATGCTGCGATCTACCGTTTCATGTCTAAACTGATCACGTACCCGCGGCAGTAATTTTTCCTGACAATAAGCATAGGCACTATCACGAATCATACGTTCGGTTTCAGTCAATTGCTGTTCAAGCAAAAAAGGATCTTTCCAATCAAATTTCACTTTTTCACTGTGAGTTGCAGGCGTGTGATTTGGCGATGGATTGTGTTGTGACATGGCATCCTCTGCACATTATTATAGGTTCTGGTTCATCAATATTTGATTTTGTAGCGTCATACTACTTTACTTTATGTTCTATCATTAAAATGAAATAACAAGCAATAAAAAGTGAACTTTGATTCAATTATTCAGCAAAGTTATAGACAGCACTAAACTTTCACATATTTAGATACTTAAAATTCTGAAAAAATGAGCTGTAGATTTGTGTTTCTATTTTCGGCACTTATACTCAAATCTAACCATCCATCAAGAGAATAAAACATGCGTAAATTAGTGGTTTTTTCGGGTGCAGGTATGAGCGCAGAAAGTGGAATCAACACCTTTAGAGATGGTGATGGCTTATGGGAAAAACATCGCGTGGAGGATGTCGCAAGTCCTGAAGCATGGGCAAGGAATCCTGAATTAGTCCAACGCTTTTATAATGAACGTCGTAAAAACATTCTTAATGCGCAGCCTAACTTGGCGCATCGCTTAATTGCTGAACTTGAAGATGATGTTGATGTACAAGTGATCACCCAAAATATTGATGATTTGCATGAACGTGCAGGCAGTTCAGAAGTTTTGCATTTACACGGCAATATTCGTTTAGCCAAAAGCTCAGGGCCTCATGCACAATACACGACAGAATTTTTTCCAATTGAAGGTGACTCGCTGAACTTGCAACAGGATCTTTGCCCACAAGGCTATCCTTTACGTCCGCATGTGGTCTGGTTTGGCGAAGCAGTTCCTGCCTATGAAGAAGCACTGGATTTGATTCAAGATGCCGATATTTTTATTGTGATTGGTACAAGTTTGGTGGTGTACCCTGTTGCTGGATTAGTACACGAAATTCCTGCAAATTGTCAGGCTTATTATATTGACCCAAAAGCCATGCAAGCCCAACTTCCTGCTCAATTTCAACGGATTTCCAAAACTGCCACTGAGGGCATGCAGCAATTGTTCGATCAATTACATCAAGTTTAAAGTAATTACAGTATCTAAATTTTTCCACTTGTAGGATGTCATCAACATGCTTAGGCTATTTTGACATCTTGCAGGATTGCATCATTTTCATAATAGTTTTAGGTATCTCTTTAAAACTTTGTTACCATCGCTCTTTCTCTGTGTTTGTGATGTTTACTGCATATGACCTCATCTTATCAGCAACAACTTGATGCAAAAGTTGCCCGTATTTCTGCCCAATTTGCCGAATATAACCCGCCTGCCTTGCAAGTATTTGCCTCACCAGAACACAACTACCGTATGCGGGCAGAGTTCCGAATTTGGCATATTGAAGATGATCTGTTTTATGCCATGTTTGAACGCAGTGAAGATAAGCAGAAAAAAGTTATTCGTGTAGATGAGTTTCCGATTGCAGACCGCAGCATTAACTTATTAATGCCAAAGCTGTTAGCCGCCCTGAAAGCCGATCCCGTATTATCGGCTCGTTTATTTGAAGTGCATTTTTTAGCGACTTTAAGTGGCGAAATGTTGGTTTCACTGCTTTATCACCGCAAACTTGAATCTGATTGGGAGCCTGCAGCCCAAGCTTTGAGCAAAGCATTAAACATTAAACTGATTGGACGCAGCCGTGGGCAAAAATTCGTGCTATCCGATGAGTATGTAGTTGAACAATTACAGGTTTTTGAGCGCACTTATACCTATAAGCAAATTGAAAGCAGCTTTACCCAGCCAAACGCGCAAGTTTGCCAAAAAATGCTGGAATGGGCATGTACGGTTGCCGAACATTCTGAGCAAGATTTATTAGAACTTTATTGTGGTAATGGTAACTTTACCCTGCCGCTATCGACTCGTTTCCGTCGTGTACTTGCCACAGAACTGGCTAAATCTTCGGTATATGCAGCGCAGTGGAATATTGAACAAAACCAGATTGAGAATATTCAAGTGGCACGCTTATCGGCTGAAGAGTTTACTCAAGCCTATAACGGTGAGCGTGAATTCCGCCGCTTGCAAGAAGCGAACATTGATCTTGCAAGTTATGATTTTGATACGGTCTTTGTCGATCCGCCACGCGCAGGAATTGACGATGACACCTTAAAACTCCTACAGCGTTTTAAACGTATTATTTATATTTCGTGCAACCCAGACACTTTGCATGACAATTTAAAAACCTTGTGTCAAAGCCATAAAGTGACGAAATTTGCACTGTTTGATCAATTCCCATACACCCATCATGTTGAATCGGCTGTTTTACTGGAAAAGATTTAAACAATTTGTTGCATTTTTCTTCAATATTTACAAGTTCTGCTTTTGAGCACTTGTAAATATTATGATGTAAATGAATCAGTTAAAGCATTACAAGCCCTTTAGCTGTCATAATTTCGTTAAAAAAATGCAATATCATCGAAAATTCTGCAACTCGATTGCTGCTTTTATCACTTAGGTCGACTTGATTTATTTTTTATATTGGCTATATTTCGATCTATGTTAGGTTGTGAATGAAGGCTCTATGAGTTTTTGGCAAAAGTTGTTCTCTACAGAACAGCAAAACGAGCATAAAAATCAAATTGCTTGTGTTGAAAATGATTGCTCTTGCAAGACAAATGAACAACTTCTCGAAGCTTTAACCAAAGCCACAGATGAAGATGTCATTATCGGGATTAAGAAGGTTCTCGCTTCGCGAGGTTATAGCCGCAAAGAGTTAAATGAACTCCAGCATCTACCATTCCAGTAATGGAATATGATAAAAAAGGCATTTAGTTGAACTAAGTGCCTTTTTTAATTGCTTCAAATATATTGGCACTTAAAACAATAAATTTTATAAATCTTAATACGTGCTTGAGCTTGCACAAAAACGCTAATCTTTTCAAACGCAGTCAATCATATCTTCATAATCATGCGCTAATATTTCTACACATAATCATTACACCAATAAATTCGAATTATTCAAACAGAGAAAATGACAATGAAAAAAACTAGCCTTAGCTGTCTTGCCCTACTCAGCCTAAGTTTAACAGCCTGTAGCCCAATGCCGAAAGAATGTGCCGAAACTTGGGAGAAAATGGAAAGTTTTGCTAAAAACATGGGTATTTCAGATGAGCAACTTAAACAACAAAAAAAGCAATTTGAAAATGAAGTCAAACAAATGAAAAGCGAAGAAGCAGTCAAAATCTGCAGGATGCAAGGCACAGCCTTAGGTTTTATTGGACAATAAATTCAGCCAAGCCAAAACCAAACTCCAATGTTAGGGTTTACAGCCTTGATGATCTATATAAGCTAAAATTGGACCTAAATTGCGATGTGGATGAGTATGACGTTGTAATTGCGGAATATACGCTGTAGAAATCGAACCATCTAAATACAAGGCATTTGGCGTTTGCAGCTCATCTTTAAAAAAGGTGGCAAATTGATGAAAATTCACAGGCGTGTTACTAATCACAAAGTACAGGCTTTGGTCTTTTAACCCAACCCCATTTCTAATTTTATAAGAAGTACTGTCTGCCAAAAAACGTGAATTTAACTGGCGATTAATAACTAACATTGGGCCAGACTGTGTCGCATACTGCGCTTTGAACGCTTGATTGGCATATTGTTGGGTTGTTCCTAAAAACACCCGTTGATGATTCCACGCCAGTACACCATTGGGCTGAATTAAAAAATTCCCCCATCCCTGTTGCTGTCGGTTCAGCTTTTTAAGTTGTCGTCCTTGTTCCACATACAAACCCACAGGCGAATAATCTGGATGAAACATGCCTGCATTCATGGCAAATTGCATGTTTTCACAAGACTGTAGATTTTTTTGTAGTTGTGAAATTTGCAGATATGGTTTCCCTTGCCGATCTTTCAGATATAAGCCTAACTGTGACAACTGTGTCACTTCCACCACATCTGCATTGATTTTACTGTTGTTAACCGTCCATGCGCGAATTTCCGCTTGTGCAGTAGGCGTGCAGAATAAATAACAGAGCAATAAGCACTTCCACCGAGAACAAAACATTATCATCTCCATACCTGCTATGTTACAAATTGTGCATATAACTGAATGGGTTATCGCATATTTGCTTCAGACGCAGTACACTATAAAACCTGATTTCTTTTCTCTACTCATGTTACTTTATTGGTCAAGCGTACGATGCTCAAGCAGAAAACACGATTTCCTTTAGGGGCACATTTAATTGTGAAACACTTCGGCTATAGCCATCATGGTATCTATGCCGGGCGTGGTCGCGTGATTCACTATTCGGGTTTTGCACATCTTTTTAAAAAACACCCGATTGAAATGACCAGTATTGAAAAGTTTAGTCACGGCAAAAATATTATTGTGCAGTCGTATCATGCGCCCAAGTATAAAGGCCGCAAAGTGGTACGCCGTATGCGCTCCAGAATGCATGAAAACAATTATCATCTGATTATGAATAACTGTGAACATTTATGCACTTGGGCAATTACAGGTGTGGAAAGCAGCCCGCAAGTATTTAAGATGATGGATCGTTTAACCACCATTGGTTATGTCAGTTCATTGATGAGTTATATGAACAGTATGATGCTGACCCTGACCACCACTTGCTTTGCTTTAGTGCTCTATATTAAGAAGAAACTACGCGATAAAGCCAAAATGCAGTTACCGCAAATCCTGATGAAGCAGGAACAGCATAAAAACCGCTAATCGCAGTCATTTTAGCGACACTGTATATCTCACAAAATATTCTATAAACCTCAAATAGATAAAACCAAAAGCCCAACCTGAATTGATCAAGTTGGGCTTTCAAGTTGCAAGCTAAAACTTAAATAAGGTGTTACTTGCCAGGTTTAAAGCTGTCTTTTAAGTCTAAAATGCGGTTAAACACTGGTTTTTCCGCACTGTGATCATACTGATCTGCAACAAAATAACCTTCACGTTCAAATTGGAAACGATCTTCTGGTTGTGCTGTTGCCAATGCAGGTTCAACAATGGCTTGTACCACAGTCAACGATTCGGGGTTTAAATTCGCCAAGAAATCATCACCCACTTCTGGATCAGACTCAGTAAATAAGCGATCATATAAACGAACTTCTGCCGCAACGCCTTTACTTGCAGATACCCAGTGAATCACGCCTTTGACTTTACGACCTTCTGGGTTTTTGCCTAAAGTTTCAGGGTCAATTGAACATTTCAGCTCAATGACTTCGCCGTTAGCATCTTTAATCACTTCATCACACTTGATTACATAAGCATGGCGTAGACGCACCTCACCTTCTGGCACTAAACGCTTGAAACCTTTAGGCGGCACTTCTTCAAAGTCTTTACGGTCAATATAAATTTCAGAAGTCAGTGGAATACTACGCTCGCCCATATCTACATTTGGATGACGTGCATGGACTAAATCCAGTGCTTCAGGCAAATTGGTCAAAGTCACTTTAAGTGGATTCAACACCGCCATGCCACGTGCTGCAGTATTTTCCAATGACTGACGGATGCAATATTCAAGCATTGCAACATCCACAATACCATCCGACTTAGACACACCTACACGCTTACAGAAATCACGCAAACCTTCTGGTGTAAAGCCACGACGACGCATACCTACCACTGTTGGCATACGTGGGTCATCCCAACCATTCACAAAACCGCCTTCAACCAATTTACGCAATTTACGCTTAGATGTGATGGTGTAATCAATATTCAAACGGCTAGACTCATACTGACGCGGCACAGCCTCGGATTTCACCTTTTCCACCACCCAATCATAGAATGGACGATGGTCTTGGAATTCTAAAGTACATAGTGAATGAGTAATGCCTTCAATGGCATCTGATAATGGATGCGCATAATCATACATTGGGTACATTTTCCATTTATCGCCCGTTTGGTGATGCGATGAATGTAAAACACGATACAAAATCGGATCACGCATGTGTACGTTTGGTGAAGCCATATCAATTTTGGCACGGAGTACTGCCTGACCTTCGCCTAATTCACCATTGCGCATTTTTTCAAATAAAGCCAAGTTTTCTGCTACTGGCGTATCACGATATGGCGAATTTTTACCCAGCTCTACAAAAGAACCACGATTGAGCTTAATCTCATCAGGGGTTTGCAAATCGACATAAGCATCGCCTTGTTCGATCAGCTGAATTGCCCATGTATATAATTGATCGAAATAGCTTGATGCATAGCGTGGTTCGCCATTCCACTCAAAACCCAGCCATTTCACGTCATTGGCAATACCATCAACATATTCTTGTTCTTCTGCATCTGGGTTGGTGTCATCAAAACGTAAGTTACACACCCCTTGATATTCTTGTGCGATGCCAAAGTTCAAGCAAATTGCTTTCACGTGACCAATATGCAAATAACCATTCGGCTCAGGTGGAAAACGTGTCACCACCTGCTGAGTGCGACCCGCCGCAATATCATCGGTAATGACTTGACGTATAAAGTCTAAGCCCGGCTGTTGTTCTTGCTGCACAGCATCGACAGAGGCATTTGAACTTGGTGTCGGGGTGTTTGGCAGAGATGCAACAACATCATTTGGCTTCATAGCAATAAAATCACTTCTAAAATAAAATTGGATAAACTAGGTTACAGAAACTTCAGTAGTGAAGCATACATCACCCATTAGAACGCTTTTCCTTGTTTTTAACAAAGAAAATAACGTTTTTACTTGCCTTGTAGTTTACAGTTTGCTTATGCTTCTCTCAACCAAAAAACCCATGGCATTCGTGTCCATGTTTAGGAGATTACACAATGAGTTTTCCTCAAGTCGAATTAAACACCAATAAAGGTCGTATTGTTTTAGAATTGAACGCTGAAAAAGCACCAATTACAGTTGCTAACTTCTTAGAATACGTTCGTGATGGTTTTTATGACGGCGTAATTTTCCACCGTGTTATTGATGGTTTCATGATCCAAGGCGGTGGCATGGATGAAAACTTCAAAGAAAAAGCAACACGTGATGCGATTGAAAACGAAGCTGACAACGGCTTAAGCAACGATGTTGGTACAATTGCAATGGCTCGTACCCAAGCACCTCACTCTGCTTCTGCACAGTTCTTCATTAACGTAAAAAATAACTCTTTCTTGAACCACACAGGCAAAACTGCACAAGGTTGGGGTTATGCCGTGTTTGGTAAAGTTGTTGAAGGTATGGACGTTGTAGATGCTATTAAAGGCGTGCGTACTGGCAACCGTGGTTATCACGCAGATGTTCCACTAGAAAATGTGGTGATTGAATCTGCAAAAATCATTGCTGAATAAGAATCCTACCCGACCTCCCTTACACACATCATTTTAAAGCTGTGCTTTAAAATTCGTTTAGGGAGGAGAATTCCCTCTTTTAAAAGAGGGATTGAGGGAGATTCCAAGGAATAATTCGTGACCTATCTGTTTATCGCAGATTTACACTTGTCACCAAATCACCCTCGACTTGTTCGGGGGTTTTTAGATTTGCTAGATGCTTATCAAAATAAAAACACCCAACTGTATATTTTAGGCGACTGGTTTAATGCATGGATTGGTGATGATTACACCGCAGCGTGGCTCGATGAAGTTGTTACACGTCTAAAGCAATTTAGCCAAGCAGGTAATCAAATTTACTTTATTGTCGGCAATCGTGATTTCGCTTTAGGTCAGAAATTTCTAGATCAATTTTCAGGACAACTCCTGCCCGATGTGTACACGCTGCACATTGGTTCACAACAGGTGCGTTTAGAACATGGCGATGCGCTGTGTACCGATGATGTGTCCTATCAAAAATTCCGAAAAATTATTCGCAATCCCATCATTTTAGGGATTTTAAAGAAAACACCTTTGGCTTTTCGGCAAAAACTTGCACAAGGTTTCCGCAAAAAAAGTCAGCAAGCCAATCAAGTCAAAAGTTATGACGTCATGGACGTAAATGCAGATGCTGTGTCACAAGCCTTGCAGCATGCAGATGTGTTAATTCATGGGCATACGCATCGTCCAAATATTCACAATGAACACGGCAAACCTAGAATTGTATTAGGCGATTGGCGCGCAGATGCTGCACAAATTTTAGTAGTTGAACCAAATCAAGCCTTAGCAACTTGGCAACTGAGTCATTGGAACTATTAAGCGCAACATCTTTACATAAAAATAATAGATACAACACTAAAGGTACTTAGCTAAACATAGCTAACTAAAACCTCTTTAGCCAAAATCTCTTCAGCTAGCAGATTAATACCCACCTTCCGTTTTAATCACTTCGGCATCAGCTTTATATTTAGCCAACAACTCACGCAGCGAAGTCATCAACACACTGGTATCTACCCCAACTGCCACAAATTCTGTGCCTAAATCCAAATACTTTTGTGTCACTTCATGTTGGGTCGATAAAATCCCTGCTGCTTTGCCTGCTGCACGAATCCGTTGAATCGCATCGACCACAGCGGCTTGTACTTCTGGATGGTTCGGATTGCCTTCATAACCCATCGTGGCAGATAAATCCACCGCACCAATAAACACCCCATCAATCCCATCGACTTGTAAAATAGCATCCAGATTTTCTAAACCTGTGACCGATTCAATTTGAATGAGCAAACAAATATTTTCATGCGCTGTCGCGTAATAATTTGGAATACTGTTCCAGCGAGTTGCACGTGCTAAAGCTGCGCCTACGCCGCGAATACCTTCAGGTGGATAACGTACCGCTTTGACCATCAACTCAGCGTGTTCAACGCTTTCAACCATAGGAATCAGCAAAGTTTGTACGCCAATATCCAACAGTTGTTTAATGAGTTGCACACTGCCAATCGGCGGGCGCACCACCGCTTGAGAGGGATAAGCCGCAATACTTTGTAATTGTGACAAAGTGGTTCTTAAATCACTCGGTGCATGTTCCCCATCAATTAAAAGCCAGTCATAGCCTGCATTGGCAGCAATTTCAGTACCATACGCATCTGCTAAACCTACCCATAAGCCAATTTGCTGCTGAGTTTTTAATTTACGCTTAAAATAATTGATATATTCCATCCATACACCTTTGGGATGCACCATGCTCAAGTTTATATTTAACGCCTATTTGCTATAAACAACCAATAGTGAAAACGTCTTGCATGATTGAATTTAACACTAAGTTTAAAGATGTTTATGTCGTGCTCATCTCATCTTAACCGCATAAATAGCACATGGATTCATTCCGTTAGCATAGCGAGGCATGTTAAGCTTTTGGCGCACACCTGCCCCAAATATAGTCTTTAAATGGAGATGATTCATGGATTTGCTCAACGTTGCACAAACTCGTTATACGACCAAAGCCTATGATGCGAGTCGCACTATTCCTGCAGAACAATTTGAGCGTTTATTAGAAATTCTGCGTTTAGCACCATCTTCCATTAATATTCAGCCGTGGCATTTTTTTATTGCAGATCGCCCTGAAGCCAAACAACGTATTGCTAAAGCTTTAGTTGGAAAGTACGCCTATAACGCCCCTAAAGTTTTAGATGCTTCGCATACCATTTTATTTTGCACCAAAGCTGACATTAGCGAATTACATTTAGAAAACCTGCTTAATCAGGATGCTGCTAGTGGACGCTTTAAAGATGAAGCCGCTAAACAAGGTCAGAAAGACAGCCGCACAGGTTATGTCGATTACTACCGCAATGAAAAAGGCGATATTCAGCGTTGGGCAGAAAATCAAACCTTTATTGCACTCGGACAAATGCTTTTGGCTGCAGGCATTGAAGGAATTGACGCAACGCCAATTGGTGGTTTTGATGAAGCAATTTTAACTCAAGAACTGCAACTAACTGAGCAAGGACTGATTCCTTCGGTTTTATTGTGTTTAGGCTATCGTAGTGAACAAGATTTTAATGCCAAACTGCCAAAATCACGCCTTGATAAACGTGAGATTTTCACGCAACTGTAAAACAAACATGCGATAACACTAGGGACAAAATTTGTCCCTATTTTTTGGTCTGAATTTTGCTTTATCTATATTTGCAATCTGTACTCAATCTCTATCAAAAATAAAAATGAGGTGTATGATGCTCAATTTAATGCCGCTAAAACTAGAATGCCGACGTTGTAAAAAACTGTATTTATATCAAGCCAAACCAAGCTATCCAACCCTGCGCTGCCCGATCTGCGATAGAACCACAATGCTGCATGGTCTTGCAGAAACTGCAGATTTATTGCGACATCCTTTTCGCTTTATGTTGAGTTATCTTAAACCGTCATGGCATAAGCGAGGCAAAGCACACTAAGCAATGCCAAGCCTAGCCCAATAGTGGTCGTGCTTTTCAGCTTTTCTTTAAAGAACAATACACCACTGATCACGCCAAATAGCACCACTAAAATATTCATCCCTGCAAATACCACTGCAGGGCTGTCTTTGAGCAGCATGTGAGCTTTGACATACAAGGCTATATTGGCAAAATTCAGTGCACCCAAAATTAAACCTGCACTGATATTTTGCATACTGCCCATGCTTTTATCGCGGATTAAGATATAAGCCATCGCCAAAACAAAAGCACATACAAACATCAAATTCAGTGCAACTGCAAATTGCAGTCCTAAACCTGTGGTGTATTTAAGCAAAACATCAATCAGTGCATAACCCAACCAAACACAGCTCAAATATAAGATGCCTTGTTGCGCTTTAGCAGACTGCACTGCAGCACGATGCGAATACAAAATGCATAAGACCGCGATAATCCCAAGCGCGATTCCCACAATTTTCAGTTGGCTAAAATTTTCCTGAAAAATAAAATAAGCGGCTGCTAAAGACAAAACCACTGACAAACGCTGTGCAATTTCAGTTTTTAAAATACCTGCGCTGTCCAACGATTTTGCTAATGCTAAAAAGACACTGGGCAACAACACACCCAAACTAATAATAAGCCACCACGGCGTATGTTGGATTGAGATCGTGCCCAAGTTGGGTTTAAACCAGTAAAAACACAACACACTGGCACTGACATAATTCCATGTAATCATCTGCATGGGGTTAAAACCCTGCGTTTTGCAGACTTTTAATAAAATAGAGACCAGTACACTACAAAAGGCTGCGGCTACAATCAGTTCCATGACACGCTCGAGGATTGTTTTTGTTCTTGATTGGAAGTTGTGGACTCATCAGTAAAAAGCCCACAAGGACTGTGGGCTTTCGAGTTCTTAATTAAATTAAGAATTATTTGTAACGTTCAACCATTTTCTCTAAAGAAATTGGGCGAATTTTGTCTGCATTACCTGCAGTACCAAATGCTTCATAACGGTCTATACAAATTTGTTTCATTGCATCTACAGTTTTTGCGAAGAATTTACGTGGGTCAAATTCGCTTGGTTGTTCTGCCATCATACGACGCATTGCACCAGTAGAAGCTAAACGTAAATCTGTATCGATGTTGATTTTACGCACACCATGCTTAATTGCTTCAACCAATTGCTCAACAGGTACACCATAAGTTTCTTTGATGTCACCGCCGTATTGGTTAATCACCGCCAACCATTCTTGTGGTACAGAGCTAGAGCCGTGCATTACAAGGTGTGTATTTGGCAACGCAGCATGAATTTCTTTAATACGGTCAATTGCAAGAATATCGCCTGTAGGTGGACGAGTAAACTTGTATGCACCGTGCGAAGTACCAACAGCAATCGCTAAAGCATCCACATTAGTATCTGCAACGAAGCTACGTGCTTCTTCAACAGATGTTAACAATTGAGAGTGGTCAAGTACGCCTTCTGCGCCCACGCCATCTTCTTCACCTGCCATACCTGTTTCAAGACTACCTAAACAGCCAATCTCACCTTCAACCGATACACCACACGCATGCGCCATTTGCACAGTACGACGCGTCACTTCGACGTTGTATTCATACGACGTTGGTGTTTTACCATCTTCACCCAAAGAACCATCCATCATTACTGATGAAAAGCCTAGTTGGATCGAACGCTGACATACATCAGGGCTTGTACCATGGTCTTGGTGCATAACCACTGGAATATGTGGCCACTCTTCAATTGCAGCCAAAATCAGGTGACGCAAGAATGGCGCACCTGCATATTTACGCGCACCTGCCGAAGCTTGAACAATTACAGGTGAATTGGTTGCATCTGCGGCTAACATAATTGCGCGCATTTGTTCTAAGTTGTTGACGTTAAACGCTGGAACGCCGTAAGCATGTTCACCGGCATGATCCAAGAGCTGGCGCAATGAAATAAGAGCCATAATATCCTCCCAAATAATGTTGGTTATTCTACCCTGTGATTTGTTTCAATTCAGCAACAAATCGCCTTTTTCAAAAAAAAGTCCCTGCAAAAGCAGGGACTTTTAAACAAATTACTACAATTTGTCGTTTTTCAGCACTTATTGCGCTTCAGAAGCAGCAACTTCTGTGTCTGCAGTCGCAACGTCAGCAGGTGCATTTGCAACGTCTTCAGGAATATCGGTGTTGCCTTCATCCAAGATTGGTTGGTCAATTGCGTCGATTGCAGCTTGTTGTTCTGGTGTAACTTGAGCGTTATCTACAACTGCAGAAGATGCATCAGTTTCAGTCGCAGGTGCGCTTTCTTTTTTTGCACAAGCAGTCAAGGCTAAAGATGCAGCAATTAAAGCAGCAAGTGTTAGTTTTTGAATCATCGTCATTTCCTACAGTTAGGTCATTCATTTACTACAGTTTATTGCATATTTATGACATTTTGATGACTACGGCATGACATAAATATAAAAAAGTTGACCGAAGTCAACCTTTTTAAAAATTATTGATAAATTTTCTAGATTTAAGCGCGTTCTAATAATACCGCAACTGCAGGTAAGGTTTTACCTTCTACAAATTCAAGGAATGCACCTCCACCTGTAGAGATATAGCCGATTTTGTCTGCAACTTCATACTTGTCAATTGCAGCTAAAGTGTCACCACCGCCTGCAATAGAGAAACCTGCAGATTCTGCAATCGCCAATGAAAGTGCTTTCGTACCTTCACCAAATTGATCAACTTCAAATACACCCACTGGGCCATTCCAAAGAATTGTTTTTGAAGTTTTTAAAATTTCAGCAAATGCTTTTGCAGTTTCTGGGCCTACGTCTAAAATCATATCGTTGTCTGCAACATCTTCAACTTTTTTCACAGTTGCTTTCGCTGCTGCCAATGAACCCAAGAAATCTTCAAAATTAATTTCAGCGGCATCTGCAACTACAACATCGGTTGGCAGTGGTACAGAAACTTTTGCGGCAATTGCTTTGGCAGTGTCAATCAAATCATTTTCACATAATGATTTGCCCACGTTATAGCCTGCTGCAGCAAGGAAAGTATTGGCAATACCACCGCCTACAATTAATTGATCGCAAATATCAGACAATGAAGTCAATACATCTAACTTAGTCGATACTTTAGAACCTGCAACAATCGCCACCATTGGTTTTTCAGGTGTTTTTAAGGCACGACCCAAAGCATCTAATTCCGCAGCCAATAATGGGCCTGCTGCTGCCACTGGTGCTAAACGTGCAACGCCTTCAGTAGAGGCTTCTGCACGGTGCGCGGTACCAAATGCATCCATCACAAATACATCACACAATGCTGCATATTTAGCGGCAAGTTCTGGGTTGTTTTTCTTTTCACCGTGGTTAAAACGGCAGTTTTCCAATAAAACGACTTGACCAGGAGCAACGTCTACACCATCTAAATAGTCAGTGATCAGTTGAACATCTTGACCTAATGCTTGGGTTAAATACGCAGCTACAGGTGCTAAAGATTGTTCAGCTTTTGGCTCACCTTCAACAGGACGACCTAAGTGAGAATACACCATCACTGCTGCACCTTTGGCAACAGCAGCTTGAATCGTTGGCAATGCCGCACGTAAACGTGCATCGCTGGTGATCACACCATTTTTAACAGGTACGTTTAAATCTTCACGAATAAGGACACGCTTACCTGCTAAATCGAGGTCAGTCATACGCTGAAAGTTCATGTATAGCTCACTTTATTGATATCAAAACGCCACGATTTTAAATGATTATGCAGAAAAAGGTTAGCAACTTTTGTAGAATTGCTGTTTAAAGCAAAAGTTTTGATTATGATAGAGAAAAGCCACCATCTTTCTCGCACTTATGTCTATTCATCCTGATCCAAATATCAATCGTTTAAATGTTTTGGGCGAATCTCTCGCCAGTTGTTGCTTTGATCCTATTACTGGATATTTTCGTAACGGTTTTTGTCATACCGCCCCAACCGATTTAGGTCAGCACACCGTTTGTGCACAAATGACCTCTGATTTTTTAAATTTCTCGCAAAAAATTGGCAATGATTTAATCACGCCAGTACCAGAAGTTGGTTTTAACGGCTTACAACCGGGTGATTTCTGGTGTATTTGCGTCACCCGTTGGGTTGAAGCCTATCAGGCAGGTCAAGCACCACCAATTAAAATTCAAGCCTGTCATCAGTCAGTATTGTCTTATGTGCCTTTAGATATTTTGATGGATTATGCGGTGTGATGATCTGATGCAACATCCTGAAATTATTTTAGCGTCTGGCAGTCAAACTCGTCAGCAATTGATGAATCGTCTGCATTTGGCGTATAAGTCAATTTCACCTGATATTGATGAATCTGCACAGGGTGAATTGCATGCAGATAATTTGGCGCGACGCTTGGCTTTTGAAAAAGCACACTGTATTGCGCAGCAATATCCTGATGCAATTGTGATTGGTTCAGATCAAGTGGCATGGCGTGAACAGCAGCCTGATATTTTTATAGGTAAACCGCTCACTTCAGAAAAAGCTATACAACAATTACAAGCCAATTCAGGTCAAACGGTTTATTTCAGCACTGCGCTGAGTGTGCAGCAGCAATCTACAGGCTTTGAACAAACGGTTGTAGAACACTACACAGTTAAATTCCGCAGCTTAACTGACAATGAAATTGCACGATATGTTGCAAAGGAACAACCGCTACACTGTGCAGGTAGTTTTATGTGCGAAGGTTTAGGTATTAGTCTGTTTGAAGCCATGCAAGGCAATGACCAAACTACCTTGATGGGTCTGCCGATGATTCAGTTATGCCGCATGTTAAGAATGCTGAATATTCAGGTTCCTTAAGTTTAAAACTGTGTAATTTAACAGCCGTGAATATTTATAAAGACTATAAATCACCTTGCCCTTTGCAGCGACAAATCAGACAATATTGAGATTATTGATAAAACTTGCTTAGGCTATTTTATGTCGCAACCTTTAGATGTTTTGGGCGGAATTACCGCAGAACAATTCCTAAGTGAATATTGGCAAAAAAAACCACTTTTGGTACGCAATGCACTCCCAGAAATTGCCAACCTACTTGAACCTAGTGATGTAATGGAACTGGCACTTGAAGAAGATGTGACTGCCCGTTTAATCAAACAAAAAGATCGCGATCCAAATCAATGGACTGTGAAATCATCACCGCTCATTAAGGCTGATTTTCAAAAAATGCCAAAGTTGTGGACGCTATTGGTACAAGCCGTTGATCATTACTCTTTTGATCTCGCTGAACTTTGGAAAAAATTTCCTTTTATTCCGCAATGGCGACGTGATGACATAATGGTGTCTTATGCCCCTAAAGGCGGCTCTGTAGGTCAGCATTTTGATTTCTACGATGTGTTTTTGCTACAAGGCTATGGACATCGTCGTTGGCAACTTGGGCAAATGTGTGATGCTGAAACTGAATTTGTCGCAGGACAACCGTTAAAATTATTGCCTGAAATGCAGGTCAATTTTGATGAAGTTCTTGCACCTGGCGATTTACTCTATGTGCCACCGGGTTTGGCACATTATGGCGTGGCGGAAGATGATTGTCTGACGTTCTCGTTCGGTTTCCGCATGCCGAATATTAGTGAAATGATGGATCGAGTGAGCGATAAATTCTCTGCCGATGAAATGTTACGCACGCCACTACAAGACCTTGTTCGTAAAAAAAATACCCAAATTGGCGAAATGACTGCGACAGAATTGGATTATCTGAAAGCAGAATTGTGGGCGCGTTTACAAAACTCATCGGTGTTGGATGATGCGATTTTAAGCTTAATGTCTGAACCGAAATATCCTGAAAATATTCCTGAAGTAGATGAAATAGGTGTAGGCGATTTAGAAGATGCGCTAGATCAGGGTTATCAAATCATGTTGGAACCCGCCTCTCGCCTACTTTATGCAAATCAGCTAGATGAAGTTTTATTTTGGGCGAATGGTGAAGCGATTTGTGTCGCAGAAGCATCTATCCCTACGCTGCAAAAAATTGCCAATGGTGAACGCGTGCTGCTCGATGAAAACCTTTACGACGCAAATATTTTGGAAGATTTGGTACAACTGCTCAATGAATCCATTTTAATGTTGTTACCTGCTGAAGACGCTTAAAATATTCGTTTCAGCCCCCTCAAGATGATCAATTCATCTTGGGGAATTTAGATAAGCGGGATCTAAAGTTAAAACTGCCTGAATTAACGTATAGCCAGGTGTCGAATTTAATTTTAATTGCCCTCCAACCCGTTCTAAACGCATTTTCATACTGCGCATCCCAATACTCATGCCATGTTCAAGCACGCTATTGGCTTCAAAACCTACACCATCATCCTGAATTTTAAGTACCAATTGCTTAGGCGGTACAAATTGCATACTGACGGATACATGCTTGGCTTGGCTGTGTTTAATCACATTGGTTAAACTTTCTTCTAATACCCGCATCAAAGTTAAGCACTGTAACGAATTCGGCTCAATCACCCATTCATTTGGAAAATCCCACTTGGAATGAATATCCATTTCATCCATCAATTGACTAAAACGATGACGTACTGGCGCAACCCAAATTTTAGGATTTTCAGGCACTTTAGAACCAATGGAAGAACCACTATCAATAATTTGACGTAAATCATCACGCAGTAATTTCAGCATAGATAAGAACTGCTGATTACTCATGTTCTGTTCGCTTTGGTCGACCATAATCATGGAACGTACCAAAGATGCACCCAAACCATCATGCAAATCATGCGATAGATGAATCCGCTCTTGCAAACGCACATTTTCCAATTCTAAATAATGCTTTTCTGACATACTGCGTTTTAAATCATCACTGACTTCAAAAACTTTAAGCTCTAAATCTTGATTAAATTTCTCAATTTTTTGAATATTTCTTTTTAGGCGTATGCCTAAAATAATCGCAATAAATAAAGTAATTACTGGCGAGGTATACGGTGATAATGGCTGATATAAACTTGCCGTTGCCGCATTACTTAAACGAAATACATCTACACCCGCAAAAAAGCCAATCAAGGTTAAACAAAATAGCAGCAGATATACTTCTGTTTTTGGGGATTTATACGCTAAATACGCCAAATAAAAATAAACCACGACTAGTAAGCTGGCATAACTTAAAAAGACAATCCCAAATACCAGTTTGACATAATCTAAGGGTGTTAAAAACACACAAACGATTACCGCTAAACTCAGAATAAAAATACTTTCTTCCAATATTGGCAAGCGTTGATTGACAAACCTAATTAAATACAGACTAAAAGCTAAAACATAGAGGATAAAAAAGCTTAAATTGGCTTGAGATGCCACCAATACACTTGGGTATGGAAAGGTTTCTGTGGTTAAAAAATGAGAAATAAATAATAACCAGAACATGCAACTCAACGCGAACCAACCAAAACTCTGATCACGGCGTAAAAACAGCCAAATAACCAAACATAAAATGCCTAAAGTGGCAGATAAAATCGCATTAATTTCAAATAAAGTACGTTTATTCCATATACTTTGCTGGTGCTGTTCAATATTGTTATGCACATTATTAAAACTTATTTTTCCTATACCCGCATTTTGAAATGCATATCCATTTACATAGACCAATATTTGATTTTTACCTTGTTTTAAGCCTGAAATAGGTAAAATCCAGTAACGTGGCATATTCCAGTTTTTTGACAAAGGCTCTTCTAAATGTTGACTTGCCCAAAGTAAATCTTGATTCAGATAAACTGCCCCTGCACTATTTAAAAAATTCAGTGCAAAAACGATGGGTTGATTTAAACGATGATCACGCTCACAAAACCACTCCCACTCTATTTTGTACCACGCCCCACCATTATAATTTTTCCAGCGATCATCCCAAACGTCGGGCAGTTGAACATTTTCCCAACCCGTTTTAGGTTTTTTATTATGTGATGCTGTTTTGGCAGAGCTGATTGAAAGTACATGCACATTGCAGTACTGATTAATTGGGTACACCACTTGCTGCGCATAGCTTTGCCACGCACAGAACAATAACAACACGCCCAAACCACACTGCCAAAGCCTTTGAATCATAAAAGACCTAAAGTTCTAGCGGTACTGACAGCCTTAGTGCGTTTAGTGACCGACAACTTCCGATAGATATGTTTAATATGACTTTCAACGGTATAACGCGACACAAATAATTGCTCAGCAATTTCACGGTTACTTAAGCCCTGCGCCACCAGATTTAAAATTTCTAATTCACGATTGGTGAGCTGTTCATAATGTGAGTTGAATGCTTGAGCATCGGCGCGATCTGATAAATCTTCGGTCAGCACGGGTACTTTTTGATGTGAAATTTGCGATAAAATTTCACGGGCGATAAATGGGTCTATCGGTGCACCACCTCTTAAAATGCTGCGTATTGCGATAATAATTTCAGCATCATCACGTTCTTTAAGCACATAGCCTGTTGCACCTGCTTGAATTGCAGAAAATAAGCTGTCTTGGGTGCTCCATGCAGAAATCACCAAAATTAATGCGCTTGGATCTCTAAAATGTAATTGTTCGATTAGTTCTTTACCATTGCCATCGGGCAAGCCTAAATCGACTAAAGCTAAAGCAATCGGATGATCTTCTATACACGTCATTGCAGCTTTAAGATGACTCACGAAAAATAGCATGTCATCTTGATAGCCAATATCATGCAAAATTTTTCTAAGACGTGACTGAATAATAGGCTCATCTTCAACAATTAAAACCGGTACGGGTAATATCGCTTCCATTTCTGCCATCATTCATCCCCTTGATTATGTTTGTAAATATATCAATCGTTTTGATGTAAACACTATCCCTAGAATTAAGGAGTTTTTCAAATTTAGCTTATTTTATAAACATGAGCATAGCACTGAAACATGAAACTCGAGCATGAAATAAAAAATAAATGTGAAGTACTATTTTATTTTAGAAATCGCTTCACATTTTAATGAGCAGCGCAGCATAAATATGCTTTGATGCCGAGAACAGCATCAAAGCAAATGTAGAGCCGTATTTAAAAGATGGTTGATAAATTAATAATAAGTCTTAGAGCTATGTGCATGTAAAAATGCAGGAATCAGCCCTGTTAAAGCCGCACGAATATCCGCACGTTCATTGATTAATTGATGCGAGCCTTCTTCTAACATGAGTAAGGTTTGCAGGCGGAATTTACGCCGAATAAACTCAATGTTGTAGCGCCAATCTACGGTTTGATCTTGCGCCCCTTGTGCCAACCAAACAGGAATACGGCAAGCTGGACGTTCTTCCATCTCCAACATCCATTTAGACATGGCTAAAATCCAATCCATGCCCATCATTCTAGGTTGCAGCGGGTCTTTTAAACGCACAAAGCGTAAAAATTCAGGATTATGATTATTGCGTCGGAAATGTCGCGGCACTTCACGCTTAATCCGACGGATAATGCCCAAACCAACAGAGTTATGCCACCATGCCGATTTTGCAGGACGAATCAAAGGCGATAACAACAACACACGCTCTACAAATGGATTTTCACGGCGCTGAGCAAATTCCAACAAGTGATGCATCCAAATTGCACCACCTGTACTTTGCCCAATGCCCAACCACGGTTTTGGCAATTGATCGGCATTTTTTACATATTGATAAACCGCATGTAATACTTGCTGATAATGATCAAAATTTTTGATGTTGGCAGGATAACCATCACTCAATCCATGTCCGGGCAAATCATAAGTCAAAACACTAAAGCCCTGCTCTAATAATTCTTTGACGATAGGTTGATAAATCCCGCTATGTTCCAAATAGCCATGCAGTAGAAATACCGTGCCCTGCACCTGATCAAATTTGGTTTTGCTTAAATCGGGTTGAAAAATTTGCACATGCAATTTAAACAACGGCATTTGCACATAGCCTTGCCAATGTTCACAGTCCAACAAATGAAAACCATAAAGCTGTCGATAGGCTTGTAACTCAACACTCGGTTCAAAACCACGATTCAAATTTAAAGGTTGTAGAATTTGTGGTGTGGTTTCCCGACTCGGCACTGGCAAATCTAATTGCTTCAACACGCTTGGGTTTAAAAATGGAATATCAGGCATTATGGCACCTCGCGACATGCGCTAGAACCAATCAAGACATCCCGAATGGTGGCAAGCATTTCATAATTGGCACGGCGGCTATGATCATAGTTTTGTTCACTTGGACGCCATGCAGTCAGTTGAGTCGGCATGGGAGCCTCGACTGGAATCGTTTCAATTCCATTCAAAGCAAATAAACGGCGGGTGCGTGGCATGTGATAACGGTCTGTAATCAAAATCACTGTCGGCGCCCCCCCTTTTTTTTGTAATAATAAAGAACTAAAACGTGAATTTTCACAAGTATTCATGCTGCGATCTTCTAATAATTTTGCTTCGACATCATATTTTTTTAACCAACGCTGCATATAAGGTGCTTCTACACCACTCAGTACAATCGGCAATTGATATTGTTTTACCACCGCTAGGGTCGTTTCTAAACGTAAACGTGTGTAGTCATTGACCACAATATCTTTGCCATTATCATCTAAAGTTAAGCCACCACCTAAAACCACAATCGCATAAGGTTTAGAGTTTGCAGGTATTTTTGGAATATTTTGTTGCTGAATTAAAGCAATATCTTTAAAGATTTCTTCATCTACAGGCTCACTTTCGGTTTCGGCAATTTTATGAGTGCTTAAAAACTCCAAGTATTGTTCCATGAGTACCTGATTTTCATGACTATCCAAATTGAGCAAGGCTTTTACATTTTCGGATGGGTCTTCTACAACTGCTTCAGAAGCTGCATTAGACACCAACAATGGGACTTGCGGCAACTCTTGCTCAGATGCTAATTTTTTTTGCGTTTGTTCTTCTAAAATAAGCGCTTGTAAGGCTTTATAACGAGCCTGAATTAAAGTTAAATTTTTCGAATTTTCAGATTGAATCTCTTGCTCCATCAGCTTCAAATAAGCTTGTCGGGCAATCCATAAATCTGAACCGGGTTCCAAGCTATCTTGATCACTAAAAGCCGCCATTTGCTGACTTTTTGCTGCCACTTGATTCACTTCTACAGGTACCAAAGTGTTCAGCGTTTTGACCACCAAAGTAGAATAAAAAGGTGAATAGATAAAAATCATGAACGCTGCAAACAATACAAATAGCACGGCAGCAATTTGTACCAATCTGAGCATCCAATGATTCTGTTTCATCTTCACTTAACCTACCGGTTGATGTGCACGAATCAAACCTGTTTCATCAAATAACACAGGTTCAGGTTCGAGTGAAATACCAAAACGACTCAAAACATCTTGCTGCACAGCACGATAGGTGTGTTGCACATCTGCCAAAGTGGCATCGGCATAATTGACTAAAACCAACGCTTGTTTATGAAACATACCCACCACACCCAGTTGTTTTCCCTTCCAGCCAGCTTGATCAATCAACCAGCCTGCTGCAATTTTAACTTGCGCATTCGGCTGTGGGTAATGGGGTAAATTTGGAAATTGTGCTGCAATTTGGTCAAATTGCTGAATCGAAATCACAGGATTTTTAAAGAAACTACCTACATTTGGATATTCTGCAGGATTAGGCAGCTTACTTTGGCGAATTTGAATGACTTGTTGCTGCAGATTTTCAGCAGTTTGCTCATCGCCTACAGCAGCTTTTAAGTCGCCATAATTTAATTTTAACGCAGCCTGTTTTAACAGTTTAAAAGTCACATGGGTAATGATGTAACGGTTGGGATGATCTTTAAAAATACTGTGTCGATAGGCAAACTGACAATCTGCAGCAACAATTGAGCTGAATTGTTGGCATTCACGATCATAGACCTGCACAGATTCAATAAACTCACCGACTTCAACGCCATAAGCACCAATATTTTGCACAGGTGAAGCGCCGACCAAACCTGGAATTAAAGCCAGATTTTGCAGACCATATAACTTTTGTTCCGTACTCCACAACACAAACTCATGCCAGACTTGTCCTGCCCCAACTTTTAGGGTGACACTTGCATCATCTTCAGCGCATTTTTCGATGCCCTGAATATCCATGTGCATGACCAAGGCATGAATATGTTCAGGCAATAACATATTGCTACCACCCGATAAAATCAGCACATTTAATTGTTCTTTCTGGGCAAATGCCAAAGCATCCTGTACATCTTGAATATTTTCAATTTTGACATAATGCGACGCAGTTGCATCTAAATTGAGCGTATTGAAAGGTTTGAGTTGCATGTTGTAGTGAATGTGCATGACTTAAACCTTCAATTCAAATTGTTGTTGTAAAACTTTCACCCATGCGCGACTACTCGACTCGCATTGATCGAGCACCCGCTCAAAACCATCGGCTTCGCCATAATATGGATCGGGTAATTCTTGCTGCGTATAATGCGGATCGTGTTCGCTCATTAAGGCTATTTCAGCGCGCAAACTGCCCAGTTCAGCTTCAGCACGGCGCATTAAAGATTGAATATTGCTTAAGTTTTCAAAATCCATCGCCAAAATCAAATCAAACTCGACAAAGTCTTGTATACGTAACTGACGCGCGCGCAATGTAGATAAGTCATAACCACGTTTGAACGCATGTTTTTGGCTGCGTAAATCTGGGGCTTTGCCTGGATGATAATTACTGGTTCCAGCAGAATCTACCAACACATTGAGTTGTTGTTCATCACAAAAATGTCGAAGTACAATTTCTGCCGTTGGAGAGCGGCAAATATTTCCCAAACAAACACATAACACCTTATATGGCGTTTTGGATGACATAAACAACCTCAAAGCTACTTTATTTTTAAGAGTCTTATGTTAAGTTATTTATGATATGAATCCTATATCGTGACCCTACAATAATGTTGAATTAAGTATAAAAATTAGGAATAAAGACGATGCAGCATTTTCAATTTCAAACAGTTGGCAACATTATTTCTGGATTGGGTTCAATTTCTGAACTAAAAACGGTTTTAACCGAAAAAAATTATAAGCGTTTGTTATTGGTCACCGATGCTGGCATTTTACAACAACAATTACATCAACCTATTTTAGAAATTTTAAAGCAACTGCAACTGGACTATGCCATTTACTCGAATGTGCAAGCCGACCCCGCAGAACAGATTGTGTTAGAAGCAGTTGATTTTGCCAAACAGCAAAATATTGATGTTGTATTAGGTTTTGGTGGGGGTAGTGCGATGGATGTCGCCAAAATTATTGCCGTGCTGAGTCATTCCGAACAAACTCAACAACTGTCGGACTTGTACGGTGTTGGCAATGCGAAAGCACCACGTTTACCGCTCATTCTAGTTTCCACTACAGCAGGCACAGGTTCAGAAGTCACACCTATTTCCATTGTCACCACAGGTGCAACCAGTAAAACAGGCATTGTTTCTCCTATTTTATATGCCGATGTTGCCATTTTAGATGCCAATTTTACCCGTCATCTACCTGCACAGATTACCGCAGCCACAGGTATAGATGCGATGGTACATGCCATTGAAGCCTATACTTCTAAAATCAAAAAAAATGCGTATTCAGATTTTCTGGCAAAACATGCGCTGCGTTTACTTGATCAAAACTTAAAATTAGTGCTTGAAGATGGCAGCAATATGCAAGCACGGCAAAACATGCTGTTTGGTTCAATGCTGGCAGGACAAGCCTTTGCCAATGCTCCTGTGGCTGCGGTACATGCGCTTGCCTATCCTTTAGGCGGACATTTCCATATTTCACATGGGCATAGCAATGCATTGGTACTAACCGAAGTTTTAAAATTTAATGCGCCTGCAGCCAAACAGTATTATGCAGAACTGATGTGTTGGTTAGACCCACGCAGTAAAGGCTGCACAGATGGATTATGTGATTTGTTTATTGATCATTTACAAAATCATTTAGATCAAAGTGGCTTGGTGTTAAAACTCAATGCCCTAGGCATAGCAGAAAACATGCTACCACAACTGGCAGAAGATGCGATGCTGCAAAGCCGTTTATTGCAAAACAACCCGAGAGCAATGCAAATGCAGGATGCGTTACAGATTTACCAAGCCATTTATGCCTAACATTTACGCTTAACGTTCTGTATTTAACTTTCTACATTTATTTGGGATGATTTCCACCCATTAAAGCATGACACCACGTCGATAAAAATATAGGTAAACTTGTGAAACCTGACACCAAAACCCGTGAGCAATACGCTTTTTTCTTTCCCATCCAAACTCGCTGGGCAGACAACGATATGTATGGACATGTCAATAATGTCACTTATTACAGCTATTTTGACAGCGCAGCCAATGCCCTACTGATGCAAAAAGCAGGCTTTGAACCCAAACGATCACCCTGTATTGGTTTAGTGGTCAATTCCACCTGTCATTTTTTGCAGGAATTGTCCTATCCTGAAATGATTGAAGTAGGTGTTGCTATTCAAAAAATTGGAAACTCATCCTTAATTTATGATTTGGCAATTTTTAAAAACAATCAAAATCTTGCCGCTGCACAAGGACAAGTGGTGCATGTATTTGTAGATCGAATTACACGCCAAAACTGCCCGATTCCTGACTCCATCCGCGAAGCATTACAGCCATATAAAAGCACAGATTCAGCTTGCGCTTAGCAAAAAATAAGGCTGGTTTGACCCAGCCTTAAAATTCTGCAAACAAAAGCTAACAACAGGTTATTTCAACTGAATGTTATGTAATTCGCCATCAAAGTTTTGCAAAATATCTTTCACAATCGGTTCTTGATGCAATAAATTTTCAGCCCGTTGATAAGCGCGTTGTTTGCGCTGTTGCTGCAAAATGTACGGTGTCGTGTCATCCACATTTTCATATTGCACTTTAAACAGAGTTTTACTCCACTGTTCTTTTAAAGCACTTTCTAAAGCATGTTGCAGTTGAGTCAATAACTGCTGATATTGCTCAGGAATATGAAAAACCGATTCAGCATTAATCTGCCCCGTCATTACGCCATGCTGCGCCAATTCTTGCACGGCAGGTGACAACTCGCTGTGTCTAAACCAATATTCCCACTTGTCTAAAGTCCACTCACCTTCTAAAACTTGCGGCTGTAAACGCAGAATATCCTGCGGCATTAATTGATCATCGGCATTAGATGCTATGGTTTGCTGCGGTTGTGCTGTCGCACTGGCAACATTCGGTTCGACTTCAGTCGCTGCTAAATCAAATAAAGCGGTTTCTGCATTACTTACATTTTGTGTAATTGACGGTGAAGCATTATTCGATTGTAGTGTAGATGAAACTAGCGATGTTTCGGCTGATGCAGCAAGATCACCTAACGGTGCAACGGCATCAAAACTTTCCAGTAAAAAATCATCATGACTTTGCACATCAGATGTAGTGCTTACCGATGAGGCATCTTCATCTAAACCAAACAATTGTGCATCTGCATTTGGATCAAACACGATAGATTCAGATTGCTTATCCTCAGCCTGTATTGCAGTTTCTTCATTCACTGCAGGTTCTGACATAGATTCTGGTGAAATCGCAGCTGTTGAGTGTAGCGCTTGCGGAGTCGGTTGTTGCGCTTGAATCGACTGTTGATCTTGATGTGTTAAAGCTTCAGGCTCATCCTCATCTAAAAAATCATCTGAAGAAGGTTCTGCAACACTGGTTTGTGTCGTGGTGTGATCTGAATAATCGTCATCCTCATAGTCAAATCCATCAAGATCAGGTGTTGCAACCGCATCTAATTCAGTTACATGCTGTTCCGCTTGTGCTGTATTTTGAGTTGCCACAGCTTGTGGAGTTTGCTCCATTTGAGCAACTGGCTGGGAAGCCGCTGTTTGTGCAGTATTTTGTGGCGCAGCAACCAACACTTCATTGGCTTGCAAAGGTCGAAATGCCAGTAAACGCAGTACACACATTTCAAAGCCTTGTTCTTGGGTTACGGCAATTTGTAAATCGGCGCGTCCTTTACAAGCAATTTGATAATACAACTGTAAATCTTGTGCAGAGATCAGACCCGCAAGCTGCTGAATTTTTTGATTAATTTCAGCACTGTATTTTAGGTTTAAATCTGGCAGATATTGCATGATTGCCAATTCATGCAGTGTCGAAATTAACTGATCCAACACCAAAGACACATCTAAAGCTTGCTGTCTAAATTGTAATAACAACTGACTCACACGCTGCTGTTGGTTTTGATGAATCGCTAAAATCAAATCATAGATAATGGTGCGATCAATCAAGCCCAGCATGTCTTTGACATCTTGATGATGAATTTCACCCTGACCATAAGCAATGGCTTGGTCTGTCAAAGACATCGCATCACGCAAAGAACCTTGCGCAGATTCAGCAATCTGCCAAATTGCATCTTGCTCTGCAACAATCTGTTCTTTGGCTAAAATATCCGTTAAATGACTGGTAATTTCATCGACCTGCAATGGACGCAAAGTAAATTGCAAACAGCGCGAAATCACAGTAATAGGGAGTTTTTGTGGGTCTGTGGTCGCAAACAGAAACTTCACATGCTCAGGCGGTTCTTCCAAAGTTTTTAGCAAAGCATTGAACGAATGCGTAGACAGCATGTGCACTTCGTCAATCAGATAAACCTTAAAACGTCCCTGAGTCGGTGCATAAGGTACGTTATCAAGCAACTCACGTGTGTCTTCAACCTTAGTACGTGACGCCGCATCAATTTCGATTAAATCAATAAAACGACCTTCATTGACCGCAGTACAGGTCGGACACACTTCACATGGGGTAGATGTCACGCCTGTTTCACAGTTCAGGCATTTGGCCAAAATACGCGCAATGGTAGTTTTACCTACACCACGTGTTCCCGTAAAAAGATAAGCATGGTGCAAACGCCCACGTTCCAAAGCACTGGTCAATGCCCGTGATACATGGTTTTGTCCCACCAATTCATTAAAATTACGAGGACGATATTTACGCGCAAGTACCTGATACATGAATGCTCCTTTTTACAGGTCTAAGCATACTGTTTTTTTGGCAAAGAGTGAACGTACAATCACGCCTAAAACCAGCCTTTACGCCCTTGCAATTGCCGATCTGCACAGCGAATGGCTTCCTGACTCAGTCCCCAAAGTCGATAATCACCAATTAAAGAACCTGCAGCAAAATTATGGGTATAGGCAAAACTGAGTTGACGGTCAGGATCACACCACGCGCCTGAACCATTAAAACCCATGTGTCCAAAACCGTGAGAGCGCTTACCCAAACTTAATACACGGTGATAGCCTAATCGCCAATGCATCGGGATAGGCATAACTCGATCACGCTGCACATATTGCACTTGGCTTAATTGCTGAAAAACTTCAGGCTGAACCAATTGCTGACCCTGCCATGATCCACCCTGCGCCAACATGGCATAAATACGTGCCAAACTTTGGGCAGTAAATACACCATTGGCAGCAGGAATCACAGCTTGCAAACCAGTATCACTAAAAAAACTAAAATTTTTCATGCCTTTGGGAATCATGCCATCCTGAAAGTCTTGTGGGTTTTGACCACTCCATGCAATGACTTTATCGAATATTGATACAGGATGTTTGCTCGATTTAGCTTGGTTTTGAACTTTAGCTGTCTGTTTATTTGTGGGTGATGAATCTGTTTGCACTGATGTCACAGCAGTTTTAAATGGTCGTGCGACACGGGAAAGCTCAGATGCAGGCACACCAAAATACGCTCCATCCAAAGCCAAAGATTCAACCAAGTATTGCTGCATCAATTCAGCCAATGTTTGACCTGTAGCTTTTTCTAAAATCCCACCGACCAGCCAGCCAAAAGTTAAAGGTTGATACGCTGCCTCACTTGCTACATCAAAACGTGGCTTGGCTTGAGCCAACACATCCAGCATGTGCGACCAATCTGCCATTTCAGTCGCATCGGCAATGATATTACGGATGTCATATAAACCACTTTGATGACTCAGCACATGCCTTAAGGTCATCAATGCTTTGCCATTTTGGGCGAATTCAGGCCAGTATATATAAATGGGAGTATCGTAATCGACCAGTCCTTGACTGACCAAAATATGTGCCAGTGTCGCTAATACACCTTTGCCTGTGGAATAACATACCGATAACGTATCGGCTTGCCAGTCTTCATCTGGCGACTTTTTGCCTGTGTAAATATCGACGACTTTCTGACCTTGAAAGTACACCGCTAAAGCAGCCCCGCCCTGTTGGCTACGTGCATTTTGCAAACGGCTAAATTGCATCGCTAAATCATGAAATTCAGGCGCAACCCATCCACGATAATTTTCAGTTTCAGCAAAAATATAATCCTTTAAATGTTGCATCGTCCTGTTTATCTCGTTTTTCTTGTTAATAAAAGTTTAGCGCAAATAAAAAGCCCAAATTTAAATAATCTGGGCTTTCGATCACTGAATTAAAGCGCGGTGACAACACCTGTCACATGCGGTTTTTGGTTTTTACTGTTACGAATTAAAAAATCTGTATTTTTAGCGTCCGTTGCAGTTAAAAACTCAACTTTAGATGGCAAATACATAGGTAACTTAAACCACACATCGGCTTCATAGGCATCTGGCAAAGTCAAACTCGATAAGGCTTTGGCTTTGCTCCACATGCCGTGCGCAATCGCTTGTTTAAAGCCAAATGCTTTTGCAGTAATCGCGTGGATATGAATTAAGTTAAAATCGCCAGACGTTAAGGCATAACGGCGACCCGTATTTTCAGAAATATCCCATTCAGCTTGAACGGCATAGTTTAGCGCTTTGCTTTCTGCAGGCTTTGCAGCAGCTTTAGTGGTGGTTTTTTGACGTGCTAAATACGTGGTCAAACCTTCCATCACCACCTCATTGCCTACTTTAACGGTGGTAATAAAATCAAACTGTACGCCTTTATCATGTGGTTGCAATTCACCAAATTTACACGACAAGGTCAGTTGTTCATTCAATCCAACTTTACGGCTTTGTTTGACTTGGTTGCGAATATGCACCAAGCCCAAAATTGCAAATGGAAATGCTTCTTGGGTCATCATGTGCATTTGCAGACTTTGTGACAATACAGCCAAATAAATTGCAGGAATATAGCCGTTATTTTTAAAACCTGTCACTGCATTATAGGCTTTTAAGTGCTTTTGATCGACCTTGAATGAATCCACCACATATTCAACTTGCGGCAGAACTTTTTCACCTTTTGGCTTTTTAAAAATTAAGCCCTGAATCACTTTTGGATAGGCTAAATAGGGTTTTGGAAGTTGACTAAAATGGCGAGTATTCATACTGAACCTTTGAGAAGTTTTTCTAATTTATTTAATGGAGTTCTTTCTCCCGCTGGGAGAAAGCTAGAGAGAAGGGTTAATAATCTATCCCCTTATCTCCCTCTCCTAAATCCTCTCCCTAAGGGAGAGGACTTTAATGGGTTAAGCCCCTAACAAGCTTTGACCACAAACACGTACCACGTTACCATTAATACCTGTCGATGCCGATGAAGCAAAGTAAGCAATGGTTTCTGCAACGTCTACAGGTAAACCACCCTGACTCATAGAGTTCATACGACGACCTGCTTCACGAATGGCAAAAGGAATTGCAGCAGTCATTTGCGTTTCAATAAAGCCTGGTGCAACCGCATTAATGGTGATACCGTTGTTTAAAACAGGTGCGGTAAATTTCACGACACCAATCACGCCAGCTTTAGATGCTGCATAGTTGGTTTGACCCAAGTTGCCTGCAATACCTGAAATTGAAGATACGCAAACGATACGACCATTGGCATTTAAACCATCATTTGCCAATAAGTAATCGTTCACACGCTCAATTGCAGACAAGTTGATGTTAATGACTAAATCCCAAAGCTCTGGTTTCATATTTGCCAAAGTTTTGTCACGGGTAATCCCCGCATTATGCACAATAATATCCAAACCACCTTGCGCAGCGGCAGCTGTTTTAATTTGCTCGCCTGCATCTGCAGCAGTAATGTCAATTGCTAGCGTTGAACCACCAATTTCAGCAGCAACACGGTCTAAATCTGCTTGTTGTTGTGGAACGTCTAGGCAAATAACGTGTGCACCATCACGTGCCAACACATGCGCAATCGCTTCACCAATACCACGGCTTGCACCTGTCACTACAGCAGTTTTACCTGCCAATGGTTTTGCCCAATCTACCTCTACAGTTGCAGCATTCGAGACACGGATCACCTGACCTGACACATAAGCTGAACGTGGTGAAATGGCAAAACGTAACGTAGATTCTAAGTTTGCTGCAGCACCTTGATCGACATAAATTAAGTTAGCCGCAATGCCTTTTTTAAATTCTTTGCCTACCGATTTTACAAAACCTTCCAAAGCGCGTTGTGCAATGGCTTTTTTCACACTGCCTGCAGTTTCTGGTGTAGTACCAATCACCACCACGCGACCAGAAGCCTGAATTTGACGTGCGATTGGGTTAAAGAACTCATAAATCGCTTTTAATTGTTCAGAGTTTTCAATACCTGAAGCATCAAACACCACCACTTTAAATTTAGATTCTTTATCGCCTGGATTGAATGCACCTAAATTTAAGCCCACTTTTGCCGCAGCTTGTTGCAATTCTGCATTGTTACCTGCATAACTGTTGGCATGTACATTAGCTAAAACTTGTGCAATTGATGCAGACAAATCACTTGCAGGGGCTGCACCTAAAAGTACTGCACCTTTTACCACTGGTGTTGCAGACTCAAAACGATCTAAAAAAGTTGGGGATGGTAAACCCAAATTTTTAATGACAAATTTACCAATAGGAGATTTTGCAAATGTTTGGTATTGATCAGTCATGATTATTATCTCTCATAAATTCATTTTTTGATGGATTACACGATATCTTTTAACATCAATATGATGCCAAATGCCCACATTTCAATAGCGTTACCCGTTTGTGCTAAATCATACTTGAGTTAATTATCAGATGTCTTGACCTGAATGCATTCTGCAATGTCATTGTAGTCAATTCAGCTGTCATACTATTGTGCTAATGTACGCATCAAGTAGACCCTTAACATGCTTGGAAAAGCCTTATGAGCAAAACAACTCAAGAAAATCCAGCAGTGGAAAATTCTGCAACGGATTCTGTGTCAAATACATCAACTGCTAAACGTACAAGCAAAAGTAGCAACACTGCAACCCGTTCCAACACGAGTACGACAAAAACTACACGTACCCGCACGACTAGCCGTGCTAAAACAACTGCTTCAACGCAAACAAAAGCACCATCTAATACCAATACCTCTGTTCAACAGGATAAAATTATGAGCCAAAACACTGTTCGCCGCGTTGCTATTATCGGTGGTAACCGTATTCCATTCGCACGTTCTAATGGCGCTTACTTTACTGCATCTAATACAGATATGTTTACAGCAGCATTAAATGGTCTTGTTGAACGATTCAACTTACAAGGTCAGCGTTTGGGTGAAGTTGTTGCAGGTGCAGTGCTCAAACACAGCCGTGACTTTAACATGACTCGTGAGTGCGTACTCAATACTGCCCTTGCTCCTGAAACACCTGCTTACGATATACAACAAGCATGTGGTACTGGCTTGCAGGCTGCTTTTTTAGTTGCGAATAAAATTGCACTGGGTCAAATCGAGGTTGGTGTTGCAGGCGGTGTAGATACGACTTCTGACGCGCCAATCGCATTTGGCGATGGTTTGCGTAAAGCATTGCTTGAATTGAACATTGCAAAAACAGGTAAAGACCGCTTAAAAGCATTAACCAAAATCAACATTAAAGATTTAATGGATGCGCCACGTAACGGTGAACCACGCACAGGTTTATCAATGGGCGACCACCAAGCCATTACTACGTTGGAATGGGGCATCTCTCGTGAAGCGCAGGATGAGTTAGCAGCTTCATCTCACCAAAAAATGGCAGCTGCCTATGACGAAGGTTTCTTTGATGATCTCATCACGCCATTCTTAGGTTTAGAACGTGACAATAACTTACGTGCAGATTCTACTGTAGAAAAACTAGCGAAGTTAAAACCTGCTTTTGGTAAAGGCGACGCGCGCACTATGACGGCGGGTAACTCGACTCCACTAACCGATGGTGCATCTTGCGTATTACTTGCCTCTGAAGAATGGGCAAAAGCCAATGGTCACGAAGTCTTGGCATATTTGACTTTCCAAGAAACTGCAGCAGTTGATTTTGTAGGCAAAAAAGAAGGTTTGTTGATGGCACCTGCGTACGCTGTTCCACGTATGCTTGAACGTGCTGGTTTAACATTACAAGACTTCGATTATTACGAAATTCACGAAGCGTTTGCATCTCAAGTCTTGTCGACCTTAAAAGCATGGGAAGATCCAAACTTCTGTAAAGAGCGTTTAGGTTTAGATGCACCTTTAGGATCAATTGATCGTAGCAAATTAAACGTTAAAGGTTCATCTTTGGCAGCAGGTCACCCATTTGCAGCAACAGGCGGACGTATTATTGCCACTGCGGCGAAACTTCTGAATCAAAAAGGTTCAGGTCGCGTATTGGTGTCAATCTGTGCAGCAGGCGGTCAAGGTGTAACAGCCATTATTGAAAAATAATTCTGCCTAGTTCCAATTTAGATAGCAATAAAAGCCACTTGATTCGCTCAGGTGGCTTTTTTATAGCGCTTAATTTATAGCAGCTCACTTTTAATTAGCCACTAGCGTTTTATCTGACTGAATGTTGCGGAGCATAACCCAATTTCGCTTCGATATGGTCATAACAATATTGAAAAATAAAGGTATAGAGCAAAATACTGAGCGTCATCAATAAATCAATCAAAATTGCCTGCAGCATGGATATTTCTAGTGCATACGCCACCATGGGAATAGTGGCGAGCATTAAGCCACCTTCAAAACCAATTGCGTGTAAAACGCGTATTTTAAAAGTTCTGTGTAGCTGGTGTTGCGCTTCAAACTTTTCAAAATAGTGATTAAACAACATATTCCACAGCACCGATGTCACCGCCATCGCAATGCCTAGACCACCTGTCACTTGCATGGGCATTTCAAATACAAAACTAAGTGCCAAAGCAATAATAATTAATAAAACTACTTCATAGCTCAGCGCATGTAGCAATCTTCTCTTGGAAATTAACATGATCCCACTCAATGACGTTAAATACTGAGGAGTATTTTATGTTCATAGTTTTGAATGTTCGAGTTAGAATCTATCAATAATATTGAAAGATAAATCAAGTACCAATAATGAATATCAACCAAGATCAGCTGATTATTTTTATTACTGTCATGGAAATGGGCTCTTTTTCCGCAGCTGCACGTAAATTAAATAAAGTACCTTCTGCAGTCAGTATGTCGATAGCCAATTTAGAAATTGATTTAGACCTAAAACTGTTTGAACGGATTGGGCGTGAACCTTTGCCTACCCCACTAGCGCAGAGTCTTTACGAAAAAAGCAAACAACTGCTCATAGAAATGAAGCAATGGAAACAACATGCTTTTGCGCTCAGTTCTGGGCTGGAAGCACACTTAAATATTGTGGTGGTGTCTGAATTACTACACACTCGCTGGACAGATTATATTGTGTTACTAGAACAGCAATTTCCTGAATTGCAGATCAATATTTTCTCTGCGCCACAAGAAGATGCACTGCATTTACTCATGACTCAAGCAGCGGACTTGGCCTTTATGTTTGAACGCGAACAATTACAAAGCAGTGAACAATTTGTGGAATTAAAACGTGAAATTTTAGTGCCTGTCGCTGCCCGACATTCACCGCTGGCTGAATCTGATCAAGTCAGTTTTGAACAGATTTTACAAAATCGGCAAATTGTAGTGGCGAGCCGTGATCGGCAGATTAAACCCGAGTTGTTATTTTCTAAGCACTATTGGCGTACCGATAATCATCATTCTGCCTGCAGTATGATTAAGCAGGGTTTAGGCTGGGGTGTCTTGCCCTTGGAAATGCTGAATGAACATCCTGAACTACAACACGAATTAAAAATTTTACAGCTGCTAGATTTCACCCCAAAATTTGAATATTTTGTCGATTTGGTCTGGAGCCGAGAACATCAATTGGGCGCTGCTGCTCATTTTTTGATTAATCACGTCCGAAATCTGAGAAAAACTGGTAAATAATCCACAAACCCTCTTACTTGGTACTTGGGTTAAAAGCTGTTTGTGATATAACTGAATGTATAAGCAATAACCTAAGAACTAGATCTCGAATGACACAGACAGCCTTAAATCAACTAAAAAACTTAACCACCATTGTTGCAGATAGTAGTGACTTGGCTGCGATTGAAAAGTTTCGTCCTTTGGATGCGACCACCAACCCATCACTCATTACGGCGGCTGCAAATCAACCTGAAAATAAAGCGTTGATTGAAGCTGCATTTGAGCAAGCCAAAGCTGAAGGTTATACAAATGATCTATTGGTTGAGCGCAGCATTGATATTTTAACGGTCAAATTTGGTGTAGAAATTTTAAAGCTGATTGAAGGTCGTGTTTCGACTGAGGTGGATGCTTCTTTGTCTTATGACACTGATGCGACCATTGCCAAAGCCAAAGAACTTTTAGCACTGTACCAAGCTTATGGTGTTCATTCAGACCGCATTTTGATTAAGATTGCATCGACATGGGAAGGCATTCAAGCGGCGAAAGTGTTGGAAGCCGAAGGCATTCACACCAATTTAACCTTATTGTTTGGTTTACATCAGGCACATGCTTGTGCAGATGCCAAAGTGACGTTGATTTCACCATTTGTGGGTCGTATTTTAGATTGGTATAAAAAAGCTGAAAATGTCATGTACTACCCTATTGAAAAAGATCCGGGTGTACTTTCGGTGAAGAAAATTTATCAATTCTATAAACAGCATCAAGTACAAACTGAAATTATGGGCGCGAGTTTCCGTAGTATAGATCAGGTTTTGGCTTTAGCTGGTTGTGATTTATTGACCGTTGCACCAAATTTATTGGCAGAACTTGAAGCTGATGAACGAGAAGTCGCTGCAGCGTTATCGACCAATGGCATTCAAGTTCAAGCTGAACCACTGGCAGCAATTGAAAAGGAACAATTCAAAGCGCAACTTGAGGCAGATTTGATGGCGTTCCAATTGTTACAAGGCGGCATTGATGGCTTTATTAAAGCGCGTGAGCAACTTGCCACCCTATTACGCCAGTCTTTCGGCTTAGATGCAGAGATTAAAGCTTAAGCTTTAACCTATCCCAGTAAAATTCCAAAATTTTTACTAAGCCACAAAACCGATGTTGTTATACTGCAACATCGGTTTTTATTTAGGTGAGTTTGCGTGTTTGGTATTAGTGACCTCAGCACTTTTATAATTGGCACAACCTTAATTGTGCTCTTGCCTGGCCCAAACTCACTCTATGTCATGTCAGTGGCTTCACGCTTTGGGATACGCACAGGCTATGCAGCTGCTTTCGGTGTATTTACGGGTGATCTGATTTTAATTGTGTGCACCATTTTAGGGGCAGCCTCATTACTGCATGCTTTTCCATGGCTATTCACCTTATTAAAAGTAGTTGGTGCGCTCTACTTAGGCTATTTAGGTATTAAACTACTGATTGCAGCCTATAAAACATGGTTTCCACAAACCAGAACTTCGCACGCCAATCTTTCTACAACAGCAACGAGCAATACAACTGAACGGGTTCATCCCTACCGAACTGCTTTAATGATTAGCGTTATTAACCCAAAAGCAATTTTGTTTTATTTGTCTTTTTTTGTGCAATTCGTCAATCCTGATTACACCTACCCGATGCTGAGCTTTGCTGTTTTAGCCATCGTCCTACAAATCATTAGCATGGGTTATTTATCTATCTTGATTTTTTCAGGAGTCAAATTAGCCAGTTATTTCAATCAACGCTATAAAATTGCAGCCATTTGCGTTGCAAGCATTGGTATTTTGTTCTGCGGTTTTGGCTTTAGACTGGCAAGCTCAACGCTATAAAAAAAGTATAAAAAACACTTTTGACTATTTGTTCAAATGTATATGATCTGTTCATAAATTATAGAAAATATGTCTAAGAAAGCATGCGAAAACTTTTAAATGACTTCTCTGTGCCTGCAGTATTTGCAGGTTTTATTACCTTCTTGGTCGGTATTAGTGTTTCCGCGGTTTTAGTCATTCAGGCAGCACAAATTTTAGGCGCAAGTGCTGAGCAAATCAGCTCTTGGTTTTGCGCGTTGGGTTTAGGTATTGGTCTAAGCGGGCTGATTTTATCTTGGAAATTTAAATATCCTGTGGCGACCTCATGGTCTACCGCAGGCTTGGCACTGATTATCGCCACGGGCAGCGGTTATAGCTTACACGAAGCAATTGGCGCATTTTTATTTTGTGGCGTACTCACAGCAGTGCTTGGCTTTTTAGGTATTTTTGAAAAGGTACTGACTTATATTCCACAGAGTTTAACCAGCGCCATGTTGGCAGGTGTGCTGCTTAAATTTGGAATTGCCCTATTTACCAGTCTGCAAGAAGCATGGGCATTTATTTTGTCTTTATTGGCGGCTTATGTATTGGCAAAACGATTTAGCCCACGTTATAGCATTGTTTTAACTGTATTGATTGGGGTCGCACTATGCCCAATCTTCTTACAATTTCAAATGCCGAGTGTGCAATGGAGTATTGCACAACCAGTTTGGATGCAACCTGAATTAAGTTGGTCTGCTATTTTAGGTTTAGCCCTGCCTTTGTTTGTCATTAATATGGCGTCGCAATATTTGCCCGGTGTTGCCATGATCAAAAGCTATGGTTTTAACCCAAATGTACGTCACTTAATTGGTTGGACAGGCACAGCACAAGCTATTTTTGCACCATTTGGATGTTTTAGTGTCAATATCGCATCCATCAGTGCTGCGATTAGCTTAGATGATCAATCGCATCCCGATGCAAGTAAACGCTATATTGCGGGGATTAGCTGCGGTTTGTTTTATATCTTGATGGGGATATTTGCGGCAACGCTTACCAGTTTACTGATGTCATTCCCTGCTGTTTTTATTACAGCTTTGGCAGGAATTGCACTGCTCGGTACTATTGGACACAACATTGCCCTCGCCTTTCAGCACGTTTCAGAACGTGAAGCCGCTTTATTGACCTTTTTATTTAGTGCTTCTGGGGTGCAGTTTTTTGGTATTGGTTCTGCATTCTGGGGACTGATTTTTGGTTGTGTGGTTTTGGCAGTTTCAAAGTTTAAACAAAGCAAAAGCTAAATAACTAAGCGATTAAAACACTTTTTCAGAAGCATCGTATTGATTTATTGTATGCGTGATACATTAAGGGCCGCTGTGCTTCGGATAAATTCCACTGTTTTAGCAAAAGTTTGTTGGCTTTCTTTTTGGTGCATAAAAAATTGATATTCGTGAATTAACCATGCTTTTGTATCTGGATAAAATGCTGTCGTCACAGGAATCTGCTGTTGCTGTAATGCATGCAGCATCGGCATAGATTGAGTTTCTGTTAAAAAGTCTTTGTTACCACCACTGATAAATACCGCAGGATAGTTTGCCGTTAAATGTTGAATAGGCGAAATATTCTTCAGAAATTCACTGTCCTGTTTCCGATCTCCCGTGTAAGCCTGCACCAAATTATAAACACCCCACTCTACGATATTCATTTCATCTGGCGCAGTTTCAACAAACGCTTTTAGATCATAAATCCCGCAGTGCAAAATCAGCCCTTTAAGTTGTTTGTGCTGAATAGTCGGCTGTAAATTAGACTGCTGTGCAAATGCAGGATTACTCAATAATGCGGCATAATGGCTAGCTAAATTCGCCCCTGCAGAATCGCCTGCTAAATATAATTGTTGTGGATTAAGCTGATATTTTTCTGCATGTTGCGTGATGTAATTTAAAACCTGATCAATTTGTTGCAACTGAGTAGGATAAGTTGCATGCGGGGCAAATTGATATTGTACGGCAATTACATTAAAGCCCTGCGCGGCTAATAATTTAAAATAGCCACGTGCGTGGGCTTTTGAACCTGCAATCCAGCCACCACCATGAATCCAGACAATTGTCGGGCGTGCAGCTAAATCTTGCAATAGACTGTCTTGATACAAGTCAAAACTCAAATTGGGCTGCGTGGCATACACAATATCATGTTGCACTTGTATGTTTTTGGGTGCATAGCGATCCATGATTTTTTGCTGCAAGCCTGTGGTGAGATTAAATGCACCAGCAATGATTCGACTGTTCTGCTGCGTGGTTTGACAAGCACTTAACAACATAAAACACAGCAACATCCAAATTATTTTCAAACCACATTTCCCTCAAGATTCATACACCCAATTCAAACCCAAGTAATTTAAAATTAAATTATGAAGGTCTATTTATTTTTGCAAATTTAGCATCTTATTTTATCGTATAGCTTTGCCGTTGAGTTGAGTAAATTCATCATCTTCAGCTTATCTTTTCTTTCAGCAAATTTGGCGGGTAATTAAATGAATTATCAATCTTTTTTCAGATTTTAAATTGAACCTATATAGACTATATGCTATCAATAAAGTGTAAGGCGAATAATCATAATTTCTGGAGTTACCCGCATGTCGTACCAAAATATTTTAGTCCCTGTAGATGGTTCACAAATTTCTTTTTCAGCGGTCAAACATGCAGCTGAAATTGCCAAAGTATTTAACAGTAAACTCACCTTAATTAGCCTTGTTGCGGAAGACCCATTTACTGATTCTGACTTTTACTATAATTATTCATCTGCCATTATGAAAGAATACTTTGTGCAAGCGACAGCCAATGCACAAAAGGCATTAAAAGAAGCAGATGAAATTGCGAAAGCAGTGGGTGTAAATGCAGAAACTCGCGTGGTTGAGGGTTTGGTATCTGCTGAAGGTGTAATCAAAACTGCGAAAGACTTAAATGCCGATGTGATTGTGATGGGTTCACATGGTCGTAAAGGTTTCCAAAAATTATTATTGGGTAGCTTTGCCACAGACGTATTACGTCATACAGAATTACCTGTGCTTGTAGTTAAAGCTTAATCACTATTTTAAGCCATATTTTCATCATAAATTTTTAATAAGGATTTGCCATGACAACTTATAAACACTTACTTGTTCCAGTAGATGAGTCACCTATGTCTTATGCTGCAGCCGAACAAGCACTTTCATTGGCAAAAGATCTAAATTGCCCTGTTACTATTATGAGTGTAATTGCAGTTGATCCTTTTGTAGGCGTGGACTTCTACAAAGTTGCACCAGCAATTACCGATTATTTCATGCAGGCTGAACAAAATGCACAAAATCGTTTGGCTGAAATTCAGCAATCCTTTAGCCGTGAAGGTATTTCGGTAGATACCAAAATTATCCGCGGTGTTGCAGCTTCAGAAGGGATTGTGCAAATTGCCAATGAAATTGGTGCTGACCTGATTATTATGGGTTCGCATGGCCGTACTGGCGTGAAAAAGATGATGCTTGGTAGCGTTGCCCAAAACGTACTGACTCAGTCCCCTGTTCCTGTTTTGATTGTTAAGGTTTAATTCAATACTGGCTGTGCTTTGCCACAGTGAAAATACAAAATAAAAAAATCCCGTTCGCCAATGAACGGGATTTTTCTGGATAAAACTTTTAAAATTTTTCTAAATTACATATTTTATGCAATCCAGTTGAGTTGAATATTCATCAGACTAAAACTTAATTAACCCGATGTGGTAAACGGAACATTTCATGCGTATCGGTATAAAAACTGCGACCATCTAAATTCAGTTCAATTTCCTGACCACATTCCAACAACACATGTTTTCCGACTTCGACCCATTTAAAACCATCACGGGTATTTTGCTTTTTCTTTGATGCCACCAAAGACACCATAATTTCACGACCATTCACTGCTTTCGCAAGCATTGTTTGCATTTTTTTCAATATTTACACCAATTCATTTATAACTTACACATCAAGCTCAAATTAAAATTTTGAGCATAGTTTTTTAATACAACAACATTCATCACACTTAATTTGCAGTGCATAAAATAAATGCAGCACAGCATGATGATGAATAACTACGAGAGAATAGAGATATTTTTATTGTATAAGTTACACTATAACATAGATTTAAAGTCTTTGCAGCATCGGCTACAAATTTGTAAAGATAAACTTAATAAAACAAAAATTTCTTAATCAAACCTTAATCATTTTCGTGAGATAATCTACCCCAGACACAATGGATGGTGTTTGATCGCACAAGCCCACTTCGGTGGGTTTCTTATTAGGCTAACTAAATAACGATAACAAACTTTATCTTTCTGACGTTTATCTTCTGATTTTTTATCTACAAATTTCAAAAATAAAAAAGAGTATGGATTTTTTTAACCCATACTCTTTGTGTACGACTACGCTACTCCATTAGCGCATAGTCACAAATTCTTCTGCAGCAGTTGGATGAATTGCGACAGTATTGTCAAAATCTTGCTTGGTCGCGCCCATTTTGACCGCGACTGCAAAACCTTGCAAAATTTCATCCATGCCATAGCCAATACCATGCACGCCCACGACTTTCTGTTCATCACCAACGCAGACCAATTTCATTTTAGACACTTGACGATGCTGAGTTACAGCCGTGTACATTGAGGTAAAAGAAGATTGATAGACTTTGACCTGATCTTGCCCAAACTGTTCAATGGCTTGCGCTTCACTTAAACCCACCGTACCAATAGGCGGATGACTAAAGACCACCGTGGCAACATTTTGATAATCTAAATATTCATTTGGTTTGTGATTGAATAAACGTTCAGACAATTTACGTCCTGCGGCAACAGCAACGGGTGTCAGCTCAATTTTTCCAATAATATCGCCCACCGCATAAATACCTGCTTGGCTGGTATTTTGGAATTGATCTACTGCGATATATCCTTTTTCATCAATCTGCACATTTGCAGCAGCCAAGTTCAATGCTTGTGTATTTGGTTTACGTCCAACTGCCCAAATCAGACAATCGACCTCATGCTGTGAACCATCTTCAAGATGTAATAACAAAGACTGATCCGCTTGGCGAGTGACTTTCTTTGGAATGGCTTGCGTATGCACTTGGATATGTTCATCACGCATACATTCAAGTAATGTTTCACCTAAAAATTGATCTAAACTACGCAGCGGCAATTGTTTACGAATAAACAATCCAACTTCTGAACCCAACCCATTTAAAACACCTGCTAACTCTACGGCAATATAACCCGAACCGACAATTGCCGTGCGTTTTGGTAATTGTTGCAATTCAAAGAAACCGTTTGAATCAATTCCTAGCTCTGCCCCTTCAATATCTGGACGTGTTGGCTCAGTTCCTGTGGCTATTAAAATGTGATCTGCAGTGTATTGCTGCTGATTTACTTCAACTGTTTTTTCATTTACAAAACGAGCAAAGCCCTGAATCACATCAACATTGTTTTTATCTAAACCTGATTGATACGATGCATGGATACGCTGAATATAAGCTTGACGATTTTGAATTAACGTATTCCAATCATGCGATTTTAATTCAGTATTAAAACCATAATCTGGGCCGTATTTTTGAATAGCATCGGCGATTTGCGCAGAATACCACATCACTTTTTTAGGCACACACCCCACATTGACACAAGTCCCGCCCAAATCTGCAACTTCAATTAATGCACATTTTTTACCATATTGCGCCGCGCGATTGGCCGAAGCAATACCACCACTTCCTGCCCCAATTACCAAATAGTCATAATGTTTAGCCATTTCATGCCTCAATTTTTCGTGATTTTTTAGATACTCATCTGCAGAAATTCAGCGCAGAAAAACATTCATTTTCATCAAAACTAACACATAAAACTGCATTTCCCAAGTCAGCCATATTGTCTAAATACACAAAATCGACACACTGTCATTCAATTGATTTCACTGCCAATAAAACTGACTATTCACTTAAATTTTACGCTTTTAAGGCTATAATATAAATTTGATTTTTTATCATTGGGGTCAATGTGAAGCAGTGGGTTTACGTTCTGATATGTAGCTTTATCACTTTCGGCTGTTCCCCATCCCAACCGTCAGATCAAGCCCCAAGCATGTTTGATGAACTCGATCTCATCAATACCAAAATGAATGAAATCTTGCTTCGCGATTTAGATAACTATTCTGCAGATGAGCGCAAACATATTATTTGTGAAGAATATACGCAGATTTACAAACATGAATATATGCCAATTGTACTTAAAAATTCTAAACCTGAAGATCGGCAATATAACGAGAAAAATTACATGCTGAATTAAATGAAACTTACACCAACTATAAAAATGAATATCAAATTCGCTGTGACTAAGCTAGATTATTTGGGTATTTGCATTATGAGGTTGAATAATTAAATTAATCAATCTCATATTCTTCTTCAAACAATTCAACCAAGGTTGGAATGTGTGCTCCATATTCTGTTTTCATTTTTTTATATTTGGTTGAAAA